>MVCQ01000019.1 GCA_002059205.1 Candidatus Latescibacteria bacterium 4484_107 | reverse complement strand
AGCATTCCGTGGCCCGGCTGATCGGCGCGCCTCCGGGATACGTGGGGTACGACGAGGGTGGGCAATTGACCGAGGCCGTACGGCGGCGCCCCTATCAGGTAATCCTGTTCGACGAGGTGGAAAAAGCGCATCCCGATGTGTTCAATGTGCTGCTTCAGCTCTTGGACGACGGCCGGTTGACGGACGGTCAGGGACGCACCATCAACTTCAAGCACAGTGTGGTCATCATGACCTCCAACCTCGGCAGCCCGATCATTCAGGAGTTCGGCGGGACGGATCAGGAGGAGATGCGCCGGCGGGTGATGGAGCTTTTGCGTCAGAGCTTCCGACCCGAATTCCTGAACCGGCTGGACGACATCATCGTCTTCCATACGCTGTCGAGGAGTCAGATCGAAGAGATCGTCCGAATGCAGGTAAAGCTGTTAGCGCAACGTGTGGAGGAGCGGGCGAAGGTTCGGCTTGAAATGAGCGATGAGGCGTTGGCGCTTCTAACCGAGTGGGGGTTCGATCCGGTGTACGGAGCGCGCCCGCTCAAACGGGTGATCCAGCGGCAAGTGGAGAATCCGATGGCGATGGCGCTCCTGGAGAGGGAGTTCGCCGAAGGAGAGACGGTTGTGGTGGATGCGCAGGGGAAGGAGTTGGTGTTCAGGAAAGGGGAGATTGCTTAAGGCGTAAGTGCAGCGGGGTAGGTTGAATTTCAAAAATCCGGTCCCCCATAGACCTCCGAGGTCGGTCAGACCTCGGAGGTCTTTTGGCGCATCGGCAGTCCCCGCCCCTGTGACCGAGCGCTCCTGCGAACAAAAAGCCGCTGGCTCAGCCCAAAGAGTCCATCCGGCATAAACATCATCATCAAAAGCAGGATCGCTCCGTAGATCAAAATGTCGTAATCTTTGAATCCTCTCAGCACCTCCGGAAGCAGCCCCAACAGCGCCGTGCCCATCAGTGCACCCCACACGCTGGACATCCCGCCGATCACGACCATCGTCACGAGCAGCACCGAGAAGGTCAGGTCGAAGCTTCCGGGACTGATGAAGGTGATAAAATGCGCATACAGACTGCCCGCCACCGAAGCATAGATCGCGCTGAGCACAAAAACCTGGACTTTGTACCGCGCGGTGTTCACGCCCATCGCACTGGCGGCCAGCTCGCTGCCATGGATAGATCTAAGCGCCCGTCCCACGCGGGAATGCACGATATTGAGAGAGAGAAGCAACGCAATGATTACCAGAGCATACACGAGGTAATACCGGGAAAGTGCGCTTTCCACCAGCAACCCGCCCAGTGCGATTCGTGGAATTTCTCCGAATCCCGAAGGCCCGCCCGTCAGGTCCACCGAGGCGTTCAACGCGATGTGTACGATCTCTCCGAAACCCAGCGTGGCCATCGCGAGATAGTGGCCCCGCAGCTTCAGCGAAGGCACGCCGATCAAAAAGGCCACGCACGCGGTCAGGAGTATGGCCACGAGAAAGGCAAAAAGCGGAGGGAAGCCCCCCTTCGTTGTGAGCAATCCCGAAGTATAGGCCCCGATCGCGAAAAATCCCGCATGGCCCAAGGATATCTGTCCGGCGTAGCCCATCAGCATGCTCAGGCCGATGGTGATCAGGCTGTAAATACCCACGAACACCAACACGCCGAGGTAATAAGGGTTTCGGACCAGCACGGGCAAAAGTGCCAGTACAATCGCCAAAATCCCTAAGGTCATGCGGTTTTTTCTTCCCACGATAAAAATCCAGGTGAGTGGTGATTGGTGATTGGTGATTGGTAATTGGGAGAAGCACCGCTAATCCAAAATCCGTAATTCACATGTGCACCTCGATCACATCTCCGTCCGCTACCACGTGATCGCGCTGTACCTGCTGCCCCTGATACTTCTCCGATCCCCAGATCCGGGCGTATTTGAGCCGACCCACAAAATCCCGATGGATGGCCTGGGCCACATCTAAGACAGTGCTGCCTCTCGGGAGCACATAAGGCAACGCCATATCCGGTTTTTTTCTCGGCATCTTCGTGTAGATGCGAACCACGTTCAGCCCATCGAAGATCGCGCGCTTCATCCCTTCCACATTCGTGCCGGACCGGACGGAGACGGGCACGATGCGAAACTCCTCCCCGTATAATTCATTGAGTTCCGAATACCGGTCACCAGCGCCGTCGGCATCGCTCTTGGTTCCGACGAAAAGCGCTTTTTTGGTAAGCACGGACGCGTCGAAATCCTCCTTCACATCCTCTCCGGTGAGACTTATGTGGGCCTCCTCCAAAAATCCCATCAACGTCAATATCTGCTCCTCCGGCGCTTCGACCGAAAGATCCACAGTCAGCATAATTAGATCCGTAGTTCGGATGATATTGTACACCCACGAGGGCGTATAGGTTTCCGATAGCGGCGGCAGGTCGATCAACTGAATCTGGATATCCTCGAAGGGCATCATGCCCGGCATGGCGTCAAACGTGGAGAAAGGGAAGTCCGCCACCTTGGCATGCGCGTGGGTGACCGCGGCTACGATGGAGGATTTTCCGGAGTTGGGCGCCCCCACCAGCGCTACCTGTCCCGCACCCTCCCTATCAACGTGGTCTTTGGAGTCCGCCCGTCCGATATGGGGCTTTTGCTGCGCTTCCCGGGTAAGCTGCGCGATGCGGCGCTTGATGTCGGCCTGGAGATGATCCGTGCCCTTGTGTTTGGGCATAATCGCGAACATCTCCCGAAGCGCTGTGATCTTGTCTTCGGGAGTCTTCGCTTGGCGGAAGCGTTCTTCGGCTCTGAAATAGGGGGGAGGGAGGTTGGCTGGCATAGCTTCGACCATCTGATAAATATTGAATGGAAAAAAGGAGAGTGAGCAGGCGAGCAAATGAGCAAAAAAACGGTGGGTACCGGAGGACTTTTCTCACTTTCTCACTTTCCCGTTTTCTTTGCTTCCGAGAGGGCAATGCATCATTTCTCATCGCGCCGTGCTGTCAAAACTCCTTTAATTTACTCACCTCGGCCCGTCCGAGCAATCCGCTGGGTTTGATGAAAAGCACAGCCAAAAGGACGACGAGCGCAATCGCATCCTTGTAGTGAGAGGAGATCAGCCCCGCGCTCAGGGATTCCAGGATACCGATCAGGAGGCCGGCCACAACGGCGCCGAGAAAGTTTCCCAATCCCCCCATGATGGCCGCGCCAAACCCCTTCAACCCCAACATCGCCCCCCGTTCATAGTCCATCAGCGCGATGGGGGTGATGATGAGGCCCGCTACGGCGCCGATCGCCGCGCTGAGTGCAAAGGACAGCAACACCACGTGCTTCACCCGGATCCCCACCAAATGAGCCGCGGTGGGATTGGCCGCGCACGCGCGCATCGCCTTTCCGATCATCGTTCCCCGGAAAAAAAGCACCAAAAGCAGCACGACCGCAGCCATAATGCTTAGAATCCACAAGGTCTGGGGAAGAATCGTAGCTCCGAGAAACCGGATCGGATGCTCGCCGGAAAAATGGGGGATGCTGAACGTCTCCTTGCCCCAGACGAACATCGCGCCGCCCTTGAACAGAATGGATGCCGCGATGGTGATGATAACCAATGTCAAAATCTTGGGATGCTTGAGGGGATGGATACACAGGCGTTCGAAGGCCACACCAATCAAGGTGACGAGCAAAACGGTGATGGGAAAGGCAGCGGGGATGGGCAGGTGCAGTCCGTTCACGAGGGACACGGCGATCATCCCGCCCAGCATTACGAATTCTCCCTGAGCGAAATTGATGATGCCCGTGGCGTTATAGATGATGTTGAATCCCAGCGCCACCATAGCATAGATGCTGCCGATGGTGATGCCACTGAGAAGCAGTTGAAGGAGCATACTAAAGGGCATAACAGGCAGGGCTTTCCGGATTGGTGATTGGTGATTCCTCTCGTCCCCACACTCCTGTGTAGAAACGAGAGGAAGATGGGACAACTATTTTAGACCTCATCCTGAGCATTACTTCGCCACCGCGAACTTCCCGTCCTTCACAGTCAGCATCTCGAAGGCGTCTTTGGTGAGTCCGTTGTGATCCTCCGGAGAAAAATTAAAGATGCCCCCGGTGCCCACGAAGCCCTTTTTGTTCTCGATGGTTTCCCGGATCTTCGCCCTGTTCGGACCAACCGTCTTCAGCGCGTCGATCACCAACCACAGCGCATCGTACGCATGGCCTCCGAAGGTACTGACGGGTTCGTTGAACTTCTGCTCGTAGGTTTGCTTATACGCCACCAGTATCTTCTTTTGAGCATTTCCATCCGGAAGCATCTCCGCGACCAGCACCCGCCCCGCTGGGAAAACGGTACCCTCTGCCGCCTCTCCCGCGAGCTTCACGTACCCGATGTTTCCGAAACCGTGGCTCTGATACGCGGTGATTGTCATGCCCAACTGCCGCATATTCTTCAGCACGGTGGATTGTCCCGGCACGATAGACCAGTTCACCAGCGCCTGCGCGTCCGTATTCTTGATCTTGGTCAACTGCGGCGTCATATCCGTGTCGGCGGGCCCATAAGTCTCATCCGCCACGATGGTGATGCCCATCTCTCCGGCATACTTCAAGAGTTGCTTTCTCCCCTGATCTCCGAATCCCGTGGTGCCCGTGATAAGCGCTACCTTCGAAATTCCCGCGCCCTTCATGTGCTCGTATATCCGGATGACCGCATCGCTGTCCTTCTGGGGCGTCTTGAAGACCCACGTTCGTTCCGCAACGGGCGTGACAATCGCTTCGGCCGCGGCGCAGGAGACGAGAGGGACTTGCGCTTTCTGCACGATGGGAACGACCGCCATCGTAGTCCCGCTCCTCGACGGACCAATGATGGCCGCCACCTGATCCTTCTCGATCAACTTGTTGACCGCATTGACTGTCTTAGTCGCATCCCCTACCGTATCCTCGATGATCAGCTCCAGAGGATGACCGTTGATGCCTCCGGCCGCGTTGATCTCATCTGCAATCATCTGCACAGTATTCCGCTCCGGCTCGCCCAGCCACGAAGCGCGCCCGCTAATCGCGAAGACCGCGCCTACCTTGTAAGGCGTTGCCGGCTTCTTGGCGCACTGCGTAAAAACGAGCGTCAGACACAGCGCCGCCATCAGGACGATCCAAATTTTCCAACGCATGATGCGTTCCTCTCTGTTTGACCACGGAAATTCACGAAAGCCCACGGATAATTATAAAGGACTTCCGTGGTTTTCCGTGTACTTCCGTGGTAAGATGCTCTTTACGACGTTGAGGCGGCTCCGCTTCGGTCCCCCGAGGGAAACCGCCTCGTAATCCTCGGATGAGTTGCCTTCTAATCCTGCTCAGAAGCCAAACGCGAACTGAGAACGGATGCCCCAGGCATTGTCGGCCTCGATGGGGCTGTTGGCTGCATCGAAGCCTTTGATGCGCCCATCGAAGAAGTCGCCGGGAAGCACATAGGCGAAAATGAACTGATACGAGAAATGCTTGTTGATGGTGCAATTCACAATCGTATCAATCTCAATGCCGATGTTCTTCCCGGGATCAAAGGAGGCTCCGTTGTTGTCGGTGATCGGCTTGGGCTGCGCCGCCATCAGGTAGATAAGCTGCTCGGCTCCGCTGAGCCACTTGTTCAGCTTCCACCCTGCCGCGGCTTTCAGGTAGGTAGTGTTCTCCAGTCCGGGGGCCAACGCTTCCTTCACACCCACCGTTCCCTGACCAAAGCGGGAGCTGTTCCAGATCCAGTGGATGAAGCGATATTCGTAGGCCCACGCATACGGATAGAACGGTCCCGGCGGGATGTACCCCTCATTCTTATCCGCCGTTTCCGGGTCGTCTCCGGATCCCATACCCACTTCCAGACCCACCTTGAAGAGACCCATCGGAGGGAGTCCTACGCCCGCCATAAACGCGTACCCTGCGATGTCCACATCGGCTGCACCTCCTGTGCCCTCATCCTTGCCCGTCATGTAGTCGAACTCGGCCTTATAGCTTACCGGCCCCGCTTTGCCCTTGGCGGTCACCCCGACGTTGGTGGTCGAACGCTTGAACCCAGGCGCCAGCGCGGCGGAGGACAGATCGCTGTGAAGGGCGACAAAAGCCCCTAAGTTATGAGGACCGACCGTCTTCTTCGCGCAGACGAAATTAATGTCCGCATCGTCATGATCGTCCGCGGCGCCCTTTTCCCGAAGTCCCTCGTAGAGCTTCAGGGTGCCGATCCGCAGTCCGACGGCCGGAAGCTTGACGTCCGCCACCATGGCAAACGTCTTGCTGATCCCGGTGTTCAGATACAGGCCATTCCCGAACACCAGCGGCTGGCGTCCGATCTTGAGGGATACCGGCGCAAATGGAAGTTCCACCTTGCCCCATGCCTGCATCAGCGTCATCTCCCAGTTCTCGTCTTCGTTCATCGCCCAATTCCCGCTGACGGTCTCGCCGGTCTGAATCGTATTATACTGCGCCCGGCCGGTCCCGTACACCTGCTTGTAGAACTCGAAGCATCCGCTTACGTTTTCGGTCGGGTTGAACTTCATCGTCAGCGTGAGATCGCCGTATGTGTTCAACCGGTTCAACGATCCCTCATCGGAGTCATCGTTGAAGTCCAGATTGTACATACGCCCACGATAAAGCATCTTCCCCGAAAGATCGAACTTCTTCGACTGTGCTCCCTTCTCACTCTCGCCTGCGAACACCGGGCCAATACAGCTCACCAAAAGCAGGCCAACCACCGCAAACACTGTGAAATTCCGCATAACCACTCCTTTGCTTTAGGGTTACGTAACGAGTCTCCATCCCCCCCCTGCGGCATTGTTTTCCGTGACATCACCTCCTCCAAACGGCATAATTTGGTGATTTGGTTATTGGTGATCGGGAACCAACCCACCACTCACCACTCACCACTCACCAAATCTCAGGGGTTAAAGGGCATACACCGCGTCGCCACTGAGCAGGCGCACGCCGCTTTCCGTCAGCAATGTCGCAGCGCGCTCCGGGTCCTCCACCCGGAAGATCATGATGGCCTGATCCCCGGATTTTTCCACGAAGGCATACATGTATTCCACGTTCACGCCGGAGGAAGCAAAGCGGTCCAATACCCGAGACAATCCTCCGGGCTGGTCCGCCACCTCCACGGCCAGCACGTCCGTCTCCCGGATCGTAAAGCCGATTTTTTTCAGGATGTTGCACGCCTCGTCGGGCCGGTCCACGATCAGCCTCAGGATGCCGAAGTCCGAGGTGTCCGCCAGGGACAAAGCGCGGATATTGACCTTCGCATCTCCCAAGACCTGGGTCACCTCGCTCAATCTTCCCGAACGGTTCTCTAAGAAGATGGATAGTTGTTTGACGAGCATAGGTCTGCCTCCTTTCATCTGAGGATTTAGCTTCTTCGCTTCTTTTCTTCGAGCGATCCAATCATACAAGGCAATCGCCACCAGCATTGCGGCGAAGCTTACCATAGTGACGGCAACATAAGCCGATGGATTATTCTTACTATCCCTCCTCAAAAATGAGAGCTACCGCTAAAAAGACGATGAGTATTATGCTCCCCACACCAACAAGCCATCGCTGGAAGATCTCAGGCTTCAGAAATGGCCCCACCACAAGCATCGCAAAATCTATTTTGATCAACTCAAAAGCAAGACGACTCAAAAGATTTTCCCGGGCTTTGCTGAGCGTCCCTACAACTTCTCTCCTCGAATTGCGGATTTCGGATTGCGGAAAATGAATACGCTCCGCAAAGTCGCAAAGGACACAAAGAAAGGCAAGGAAAAGGGAGAAGCCCCCTCTCCCCTTTATCCTTCTCGTTGAAGTTCTTTGCGCTCTCTGCGTCTTTGCGGTGAAAATCCGAAATCAAACGGGGTTAATCCACGACAATCTCTCCACAGTGCACCGCTTGATCTTCTCTTCATCGGGCACTACTCCAAGCCCCGGCGTGGCGGGAACCTCGATGGCGCCGTCGGGGTTTAGTTCGATGAAGGGGGCGATGACGTCGTCCGTGAAATAGCGCTCCTCGAAGTCGCCGCATCCTGTTCAGAAAGGTTGCTCATTGGAAGAGTGATGGGAATCCATTCGACTCGGTCTATTTTCACCATTTCCTCAAGTGTAGCAGGTTACGAGCATTCCCTCCTAAAATCCCGCGCTTTGCCTCGTCGGGAATGTCCAGGCGGAGTATGTTCTGAATCTCCTCTCGCTGATCCTTCCAAGGAGAGTCCGTGCCGAAAAGGATGCGGTCGAAACCATGGCGCTCCATAATGCGGACAATGCGTTTGATTTCAAGATGGCCGAACGTATAACAAGTATCCAGATATAGATCCTCTCCCACCAGATATTCCTCGACCGCATCCCACATCTCGAATCCGCCCAGATGCGCGGCAATGATCCTCAGATCCGGGAAATGTTCCACGATGTTCAGAAGCCGCTTCGGCGTGGCGCGTCCGGGAGGCGGGAAGCTGATGTCGTCGCCGGCATGGTACAGGACAATGAGATTTTCCGCCTGAAGTCTATCGTACATCGGGAAGAGTGCCTTGTCGTCGGGATCAAAGTTCTGGTAGTCGGGATGGAGCTTGACTCCCAAAAAGCCCGCGCGTCTGATTTGCTCGATCTCCTCCTCCCAGTCCGACTGGCCGGGATAAAGCGTGGCGAATGGAAGGAGTCCGTTCCCGGCGATCCGGCTCGCCCAAGTATTGATGGCCCGCACCTGTGAAGGTTTGGTGGCCACAGGCTGGATCACGGAGAAAGCAACTTCCGCCTTTTTCATCGAACGCAGAAGATCGGAGATCGTGCCGTCGAGGAGGGCTTTCGTGCCGCTGGACTTCTCTAAGGCTTCGATGGCCTTCGGAGCGATCCCGTCGGCGAAGGCGTGGGTGTGGATGTCAATGATGTTCAAAGACGGCTCCTTCAAATTACAATTCCCTCCGATCAATCACCCGCTTGGCCTTGCCCTCGCTGCGCTGGATCGTCTTCGGCTCCACAAGTTTGACCCGCGCACTCAGACGGAGCGTATTCTGAATCTCCTCGCGCACTTTTCGCTCCAAAAGCTCCAACCCCCGGATCTCGTCGGTGAAGAATCGCTCATCTACTTCCACCCAGACTTCCAGCTGATCTAAGTTGTGTTCTCTCGTGACAACCAACTGGTAATGCGGCTGCGCGCCCTCGATCTCCATCAGCACGCTCTCGATCTGAGACGGAAACACGTTTATCCCCCGGATGATCAGCATGTCGTCGGTGCGGCCCTTGATCTTGCTGATCCGCGGCATCGTGCGTCCGCACCCGTCGCATGGGGCGTAGGTAATGCTGACAATATCCCCGGTGGCGTAGCGCAAAAGCGGCATCGCCTCTTTGGTCAGCGTGGTGATGGTCAGCACCCCACTCTCCCCCTCAGCGACCGGTTCATACGTGTCGGGATCGAGAATTTCGGGAAGAAAATGATCCGCCCAGATATGCAGGCCGTCCTTGGCCGGACATTCCTGCGCCACGCCGGGACCGATAATCTCGGAAAGTCCATACACATCCGTAGCCAACAAATTCCATGCTTTTTCAATTTCCCGACGCATGCCATCCGTCCACGGCTCCGCGCCGAAGATTCCGATCCGCCAGGAGCTTTCCGCCGGATCAATCCCAAGTTCCCGCGCCGTTTCCGCCATATACAACGCGTAACTCGGCGTGCAGGTGATGATGGTGGCTCCAAAATCCTTCATCAGCTTCAACTGCCGCTTGGTGCCGCCGGAGGACATAGGAATCACCGCGGCTCCAAGGGCCAATGCGCCGTAATGCACGCCCAATCCGCCGGTGAACAGTCCGTATCCGTACGCATTCTGGACGACGTCGTCCCTCGTGCCGCCGGCGCACGCGATCGTTCGGGCCATCACCTCAGACCATACGTCAATGTCGTTTCGGCTATACCCCACCACCGTAGGATTGCCTGTGGTTCCGGAGGAGACATGAATTTCGGCCACTTCGGACATCGGTGTCGCGAACATCCCGAATGGATAATTTTGACGTAAAGCGTCCTTATTCGTAATCGGCAGCTTACGCAAATCGTCCAATGAGGTGACGTCACTGGGCTTGAATCCCCGCTCGTCCAACGCCTTTTGGTAGAAAGGGACGTTCTCATACACCCGCTTTACCAGATCTTTGAGCCGCTTAAGTTGCAGAGCTTCCAACGCTTCCCGTTCCATCGTATCCTGTTTCCAAGTCATTTAGACACTCCTTTCCATAACGGCAGGTTAAGGTCAAGAAAATCGAAACGTTGTGGTCTCAACCTTAACCTTAACCCTTTCACGCTCTCCCGGCCTCAAATGCTTTCAAATTCACATCAATGGTTTTGGGCGGAACCCGGCCGCTTATGGCCTCCCGCCAGACGTTCTCCTCGATGTTCAGGTGCTTGGAGAGCGCGCCCAACAAAACCACGTTGACGACTCTCGGATTTCCCACGTTGCGGGCGATGCCGATGCCATCCACCACGACAACGCCGGACGTCCGCTCCCTCAGTTGTTCAAGCACGTCTTCAGGATAGGTCGCGACGCCGCTGGACACCGTCATCGGGGCGATCCGCTGGGCGTTGACGACCACCGTGCCTCCGGGCTTCAGGAAGGCGATCCAGCGCAGCGCCTCCAACTCTTCAAACGAAACCAGCACATCCGCCTGGCCCTTTTCGATCAAGGGAGAATGGACCTGCTTGCCGAAGCGCACGTGGCTCGTAACGCTGCCGCCTCGCTGCGCCATCCCGTGCACCTCACTCTTCTTCACGTCGTACCCGGATCGGAGGCAGGCTTCGGAGAGAATTTCGCTCACAAGAAGTACACCCTGACCGCCCACACCGGCGATGAGGATGTTGGTGATGTTCCGGTTCATCGGATTTTCCTTTACGTGCCTTTGTAAGAGGGCAATCCTTTGCCCGATTTTTGCTTGGCTTTATTCGTCAAATCACTCTTGACAGACCACATAGAAGCTAAAAAACTCCCAATTTGGAATTCCTTCCGTTGCAGGGGATTACAAAGTGTTTCTTGGGAGAGGTCAGGAGGAGCTATTCTGGATTCTGGATTCTGGATTCAGCCCCGGCGCGGACACCTCATTTAAGTGCAAGCTTTCCAGAGGCATCCAAATATAAGCCCTCCTTTCAATCTTGTCAAGCCCTTTTCAGGCCGTCCTCCTCCCCGATCATCTCCCGAATTTTCGGCGCCACGAATACCGCACCCAGATCCAATTGACGCAACGCGCGTACAAACGCCTCGATCCGCTCCGACACCGAAAGCGATTGGTTGAGGATCAGATGGGTCGCGCCCCCATACCGACACAGCCCCCCGCTTCCCTCGAGCGAACCGTATCGGACCTTCACGCCCAATCGCTCCGCGAGCGCCTCCAACTGCTGCAAAAGCAGCGCCTCGCGCATCGTCTCGTCAGAGTTCGTTTGCGTTGGGCGCCTCATCAGTCCGCGTATTCGGTCCATCGCACGATTTTCCAGAGCTGAGCCTTGGTCTCGGGATCCAGGATCGGCTCTCCGGTGTTCGGATTCTTCTGTTTTCTCATTTTGAACTCAAAATCCGACTGGACGAACCAGCCATCCGTCTCCGTCTCGTCCAACAGATACATCGTCACCGGCCGGCGGAATACTTCCCAATTCTCGTCGGGATGTTCGTCCGAAGGGTCCATGGTGCCCTCCGGTGCGACGTTGATGCCATACTCGATCCAGTGCGCTCCCGTTTCCATCAACTCATACTCGATCTTGTCGAAATACTCGAAAGCACGTCCCGTCAACGTCACATCCTCCGTCTTATCCCACGCATAAGCCAGCGTGTCAATGTCCGACGGGG
>MVCQ01000181.1 GCA_002059205.1 Candidatus Latescibacteria bacterium 4484_107 | reverse complement strand
ACTCGTGACCGGTAATGACCGGCGGCTTGATGCGGCCCTGCGACCAGGGATCCCAGTTCCAGATATGCAGATCGGTGCCGCAGATGGAGGCCGCCCGGACTTTGACCAATACATCGCGCGGCCCCACGGCGGGGATGTCCACCCGCTGCATCTCCAGTCCGGGCCCCGCCCTCGCTTTAACCATGGCTCGCATTTTATCTGCCATTTCGATGACTCTCCCTTTATTCGTACTCCACCGCAAAGCCGCGAAGGATGCAAAGAAGTTCCAATTCGGGCAAGAAGTTCCTCGCGTTCTTTGCGCCTTTGCCGCGAGCCTTACCGGGAATGAAAGATCAAACTCACATCCAGCGCCTGAGGCGAATGCGTGAGTGCCCCCACCGAAATGAAATCCACGCCGGTCTCAGCGATCTCCCGAAGGTGCGCCAAGGTCACGCCTCCGGAGGCCTCGATCTCGACCGCATCCGAAACCTTCCGAACCTCCTCCACCGCTTGCCGCATCTCCTCCACGCTCATATTATCCAGCATAATCCGATCCACCCCAACCTCGAGCGCATCCGCAAGCTCAGACAAGTTTTTTACCTCCACCTCGATGGGCATTTTGCATTTTACACTTTGCATTTTGCATTTTGCATTTTGAACCGCCTCTCCGATCCCGCCGGACGCCGCAATGTGGTTGTCTTTGATCAACACCATATCGTACAACCCGAACCGGTGATTTTCTCCCCCTCCGCATCGTACCGCGTATTTTTCCAGCATCCGCAGTCCCGGCGTGGTCTTCCGCGTATCTAAAATCCTCGCTCCGGTTCCGCGCACCGCCTCCGCGTACCGCGCCGTCATCGTCGCGATCCCAGACATCCGCTGCAGAAAATTCAGCGCGACACGCTCTCCGGTCAGGATTCCCCTTGCCGGCCCTTCGATCCGGGCGATCCCGTCTCCCGCCGTCACCCGGTCGCCGTCCCGAACGCGGGAAGTAAAATCAATCTCCCGATCCAACTCCTGAAATACCAGACGCGCCACGTCCAGCCCGCAGACGACGCCCGCTTCTTTGGCGATCATCCTGCCCGAAGCCAAAGCCTCCGTTCCGACCGTCCACTCCGAGGTCACGTCCCCCGCGCCGACGTCTTCCTCTAAAGCACTCCGAACGATCCGCCGCAGCTTTCTTGAATCCAATGCACTATCCTCCGAAAAAAGCCAGATCTCACCACGGAGACACGAAGGCACAGAGAACTTCAAAGGCCTTGATCTGGATTTTCTCCGCGTCTCTATGTCTCCGTGGTGAAAATCTTTATCCTTTCAGCTTCCGAACCAACGCCGGGACCACCTCGAACAGATCGCCCACAATCCCGAACGTGGCCACGTCGAAGATCGGCGCCTCCGGATCCTTGTTGATCGCCACGATCACGTCCGATGAGCGCATGCCCACTAAGTGCTGGATCGCGCCCGAAATCCCGCACGCAATATACAACTTCGGACTCACCGTTTTCCCCGTCTGCCCGACCTGATGGGAATACGGAATCCAGCCCTCATCCACCGCGGCGCGCGAGGCCCCCACCGCGCCTTCCAAAACCAACGCTAATTCCCGGATCAACGCAAAGTTCTCCGGCTTTCCAAGCCCTCGCCCCCCGGAGACAATCACATCCGCATCCACAATGTTGATCGTCTCCTCCAGTTCCTCGATAAACTCGATCAACGAAGTCCTGCTCAGCAGGCTCTCCGGCTTTGCCTTCCGCCGGACGATCTCGCCTTTCCGGCCCTCCAGAGCCTCCGCCTCCTGCATCACCTTGTGCCGCACTGTGGCCATCTGAGGCCGCCGATTCGGGCAGAGGATCGTGGCCATGATATTGCCTCCGAACGCGGGCCGCGTCTGCACCAACAGCCGTTTCTCCCGGTCAATCGCCAATTCCGTGCAATCCGCGGTCAGCCCCGTCTCCAGCTTGGCCGCCACCTTCGGAATAAACGAGCGGCCCACCGCCGTGGCTCCGGCCAGTACGATCTCCGGCTTCTCCTCCCGGATCAATTCCTCGAACACCTGCGCGTAGGAATCGTCGTGAAACGTGCGCAATTCCGGCTCGTCCACCCAGAGCACGCGATCCGCGCCGCGAGCCACCAACGCACCTGCGGCCTCCTCCATGCCCGATCCGAACAGCACGGCGGTCAACGCCACGTCCAGATCATCCGACAGGGTTCGCCCCACGCCCAACAATTCATACGCCACGCTCGATAGGCGACCGTTCCGCTGCTCCGCAAAAATCCACACACCCCGGTACGCATTTAGATCCACCGAAGGCTTCTCCTGCATCGCCTCGGCCTCCGGCGACAGCGCGATGGCCTCAGACCGGCACGTCTCCACGCACGCCTTACATAGCGTACATTTCGATTCATCAATCACCGCCACCTTCTCCACGATCTCAATCGCGCCAAACGGACATTTTTTTACGCACAATCCACATCCCGTGCATTTATCCTCGATCACCCAGATCAACGCCATGGTAATTCCTTCCATTCAAGGGTGCATTTCAAAGATCGCCTGCGTTTTGCCAAAACGATCCAATCTTTGAACTCTTTGAAATTTTAGCAATTCAAGCAATTATTTACACAAACCCCATCACCTTCAACCGCTCCGCCAACCGCTGAGCCACCTCCTCCGCCTCTCCCTCAAGCCGCTCCCCCGCGCCTCTCGGCTCCGGTGAGAAAATCCGCATCACCTGCGTGGGCGATCCCTTCAATCCTACTTGATCCTCCTCAACTCCGATATCCTCGGCGGACCACATCGGAATCTCCAGCTTTTTTGCCCGCAGCTTCCCCTTCAGCGACGCCAGCCTCGGCTCGTTGATCTCCTTCACCACGGTGATCAACGCGGGCAGCGGCATCTCGATCACCTCGTACCCATCGTCCATCATCCGCTGCACCCGAATCTTCCCATCTCCGACCTCCTCCACCTTCCTCACCCACGCCACGAACGGAATCCCAAGGCGCTCCGCAACCTCCGGCCCCACCTGCGCCGTATCCCCGTCAATCGCCTGCTTGCCGCAAAGGATCAGATCATACGCCCCGATTTTCGCGATCCCCTTCGCGATCGCATACGCCGTAGCGAGCGTATCCGAACCCACCAGCGCCCGGTCGCTGACCAGCACCACTTCATCCACGCCGTACGATACCGCCTCCCGAAGCGCGGCTTCCGCTTGAGGCGGCCCCATTGTGAATACCGTCACCATGCTTTCCACGCCGTCCCGGATCAACGTGTGCGTCTCCGAATGGATGCGCACTTCGGCTGTTCCCGGCACCTGTTTGATACAGACTACGATGTTCAATGTTTGACCCTCCAGAAAAAGTGAAACGTGATGCGTGAAACGTGATTTTATTTCGGAGTTCGGATTGAAACACCTGCCCGCGTATTACGCGCTCCTGCGCTCACAAAGCCGCCGCCTCTTTAATCAGATTCCCCGCGATCACGTTCCGCATGATCTGATTCGTGCCCTCGTAGATCTGCGTGATCTTCGCGTCCCGCATCATCTTCTCTACCGGATATTCCCGCATATATCCGCTGCCGCCCATAATCTGCACCGCATTCGTGGTCACGCGCATCGCCATATCCGACGGGAATACCTTCGCCATCGCCGCAATTTTCGAGGCGGACCGATCCCCACTGTCCACCAGCCGCGCCGCGTAATACACCAACGCCCGCGCCGCCTCGATCTCCGTGGCCATATCCGCTAACATGTGCTGAACCGCCTGAAACGACGAGATAGTTTTCCCGAACTGATGCCGCTCCCGCGCAAATTGGATCGCCTCGTCCAAGGCGCCCTGCGCAATGCCGACCGACTGCGCACCGATCCCTGGCCGGGATTGATCGAACGTCTTCATCGCCACAATGAATCCCATACCTTCCCGACCCAGCCGCTGCGCTGTGGGCACAAAGCAATCCTGAAACACCAACTCCCGCGTGGACGACGTCCGGATTCCCAACTTTTTTTCCTTTTTCCCGAACGAGAAGCCCTCCATCCCCTTTTCCATAATAAACGCCGTAGATCCTCTTGCCCCCCGATTCCGATCCGTTATCGTAAACACGGTATAAATCTCCGCCTCGCCTCCGTTCGTGATCCACTGCTTCGTCCCGTTCAACACGTACCCATCATCCACCTTGCGCGCCGTAGCCTGCATGCCTGCCACGTCGCTCCCCGCATTGGCCTCCGTCAGCGCAAACGCGCCCAGTCGCTCTCCGCTTGCTAATTGAGGGAGATACTTCTGTTTTTGCTCCTCCGTTCCATACAGCAAAATCGGTGTGCCTCCCAGCGCGCTTCCCGCGTAGGACACGGCCACGCCCGCGCACGCCCGGCTTAACTCCTCCATCGCGAGACACAAGCCGAAAATTCCTTCGCCCAATCCGCCGTATTCCTCCGGAATCCATATTCTGAACAGATCGGATTCCGCCAGAAGCTTCATAATCTCCCACGGGAACTCCTCCTGCTCATCCAACTCCGCGCGCATGGGCACGATCTTTTCCTGCGCAATCTGCCGCGCCAGATCGCGGATCATCTCCTGTTCTTCCGTCAAAAAGTGTTGCGCCACGTAAGCCTCCTTCCTCGATGGGTAAGTGTGCGGTTGTCCGCTAGTCTTAATTTCCCCCGTGCGTGTGTGATGAGATGTACGCACATTTTTATTTTTTCGCCTTCATCCGGGTCCATCAGTGTTTAACACTACAACGACACTTGTTAATCTCCATACAATATGTTGTGTTGTAACCATCTAAATCATATCATATGTGTCCAAAAAATGCTAAATGACGTTGTAGTGTTAACCTCCATTATGATACGAACCAGCAGCATCTTCAGCCCAAGCCGTCCCAGCAATTTGAAACCACCCCGTCGAGTCCGCCCATAAAGGTTCCTTTCTGCTTTTCGATTTGGCGAATGAACTACCCCGCCGCAAGCAGCGGGGTATCTATAAAAGCATTGAACGCCCCAAGGGGCGGGGTATTAAACCCAGGTTGCGTAATAAGGGATTCCCGTATTGCCTATAGTGCCTCCATCAACCGCTTTACTTCCTCGCCGAAGAACCGCTTGACCTCCGGCCAGGTAAAATCCACCAGCATTTTCGGCGGCTCGTCACCTTCCGCATCGTCAAAATAGGTCAGTATCCGCAGCAAGTGGTAGGACGGATACGACACCGTCGCATATTTTTGAGAAATTCGTCGAAGCAACTCGTCCAGGGACCAACCCGCCCTACAGATAAAATACAAGTCTACAAAATCCCGCATCCGTCCACGCTGGCCGATGGCAATGATTTTTATCAAAGCGATGTCCAAAAGGCCGGCCATCCGCACCCCGTCCACGAGGATCAGCTCTTCCAACAACGGATAGGGATAGGCGAAGAAGCTGATCCGCACTTTCCCCAATCTGCCCACCATCGTCCCCGGACTCTGTTGCTGAACCGTCAGCCGTCCCAGGATTTGGAGTTGCTGGAAAAGCGGCTCGACCTCGTAGGCTTGTTCCGAAAAAAAATCCAGATCTACGGACACCCGATGGCCCAGGTGCAGTGCGGCCGCGGAGCCTCCGGCGAGGTAAAAAGCCCCGATCCACGGCTCCCGTCCTAATCCGATGAAAAGCTCCTGTGCGGCAGGATCGAGGGTGTGGAAAAACATGCCATCTCCTCTCTCGGAATGTTCAGAACTAAGCCCCACAGATTGGCCGTATTGCGTGAAAGACACCGGCTCCGGCGCACCACCCGACCGATTGCCTCCGGCGAAAACGTGGTCTTCAACCACCGGATCGCCCGGTCATCCCCGTATTCCAACAGCCGCTCGATGATATAGCGCTCCCGCCCTGCCAGACGCAAACGGGCAAAGTCTATCTCCCAGAAAAAAGGCGCTAAAAAAGCGGGCAACGGCTCCGACATAGCATAACTGCGCTCTGTTTCATTTTTCATGAGCTCGCCTCAGACTTCCAAAATCTTCGAAACTTTGGAAGTCTGTTTCATTCCTTCCTCGAATAGATATTCATAAAGGCCTGATATTGGGAATCGCCGATCTGTTGCCACTGATACACCCGACCGCACAGCAAGCACACCGACAACTTATCCTCGCTCGTGCACGCCACGCAATCTTCCGGCGCGGGATAGAGCGCATCCACGTGAAACAGAGATAATCCGCAGTGCAGACAGGTGCTCTTTATCCCCTTCTCCAAAAGGGCCTCCCGGATCTCCTCCCGCCAGACCGCCTCCTTCGAGTCCTTCGGCCACACCACCGCCTCTCCCTCTCCCATTTGCCGCCGCTCTGACGGATAACGCAGCACCGTCCCATCGCAATCACACATCCGGCGCTCGTCCGCTGGGTCCGTATCCCGGCGGGGATGCGGATCGAACCATTTTCCGCCATACACCCGACCGCATCGGCGACAAACCCGCACCTGCCGCAACTCCGAATGCTCCAACTCCGAATCCGCCACCGGAAGCAGCGGTTCCAGTTCCGCCTGTTGGGCCTCCGGCAGCTTATCCCCGCGCACCAGAGGCGCCGCGCACACAAAACACTGACGGCTCTTCCTGGCGTATTCCACCATCACCACGATCCCCAATCCAAGCAATGCTATCACGAAAACGATACCCATCTTTCGATCCTCCTCGCTACGATAAGCTGCATGGGATGTAAATGACTATTCTTCCCGAAAAGAGGACACTAAGGTCGCCGTACACGCGCGAAAAAAACGCCGCAAACTCCGTCCTCATAAATCCACCAAGTCCTCCGGAAAATCCTCGATCCGGCTTGTATGAGACCCCGGCCCGTTTTCATTTCCAAAAGTGATGTCTTCAGCCGGTAACATCGCCTGAAGACGCCACTTCAGAGGAAGGAGATAGGATGAAAGATAGCCAAATCCCACCGAGAAAGCAAGCCTTTTTTCGGCAGGAGCCGGGAGCGCAACTCAAGGCCGCTTCATGTTCCGGCGGAAAAATCAAGAAAATCCTTGACATCGTGTTCGCAGGGAGCTATTTTAGACGAGATTGAAACCCGGACG
>MVCQ01000018.1 GCA_002059205.1 Candidatus Latescibacteria bacterium 4484_107 | reverse complement strand
GTGCCCAAAAAGAACATCCTCGCGAAAGCGACGATCCTCTATTTTTCGTGGGACAAACAGGCACCGCTCTGGGACATTACGCACAAAATCCGGTGGGGACGGATCGCGCATCTTTTATAATTTTACCGCAGAGGGCGCGGAGAAAAACAGGTTCTTAAGGACGCGGGGGTTTGGGGGTTCTCCTCTAACTTTTGCTTTTGAAGTTCTCTGCGCGCTCCGCGTGCTCTGCGGTGCAAATTTTGTTTCCTGTTAAAATTCGGGGGAGCTATGACCATTGAAGTCGTATTGACGGTGGCGGAGTCCAAGCGGCTCATTGCCAAGGGCGTGAAGGAGCTGGACGTGGTTCGGCGGGCGATGGCACATGGAATCGTGGCGGTTTCCAAGGGAACGACGGAGACGTACGTGGCGGAAGAGCTGCTTGGAGAAAAGATCGAGCCGTTTGCGTACACGCTTGGGGTGACGACTCCGAAGGGCTGGAAGCGGGGATCCGATAAACCTGTGGAGAAGCGGGCGGATCTGGTGTTCAGGAATGGGAAGCCGGTCGAAGGGCTGTCGGTCATCGAGGCGGCGCGCCGGATGTCGGCTGGGGATGTGTTTTTGAAGGGCGCGAATGCGCTCAATTACCAGGAAGAGGTCGCCGGGATTCTGGTTGGTGATCCGATGGGCGGGACCATCGGAGGAGCCATCGGGCCGGTGGTTGCCCGGAAGGCGCACCTCGTGATTCCTATCGGTCTGGAGAAGTGCATTCCTTTCGACATCGTGGCGCTTTCGAGGGACATTCCAACGAGCTGGGAAGAAGGCTCCAAAGGGGCTTCTTTGATGCCGGTGACGGGCCTGATTGTCACGGAGATCGAGGCGCTGGAAATCCTGGCTGACGTGGAGGTTGCACAGATTGCAGCCGGGGGGATCGGAGGCGCGGAAGGTTCGGTTCGGCTCCTGATCGAAGGCACGCCGGATCAAGTCGCCAAGGCGGAGAGCATTCTGAGCGGGATTTATGGAGAAAGGGCATTTCGGTAGAATCCTTTTACCGCAGAGTGCGCAGAGCACGCAGAGAACACCAGAATACAAAGCACGGCAGTTCTCCGCGGTCTTCGAGGTCTCAGCGGTGCAACACGATAACCTTCCATAGGTTGCAACCTGGGGGAGGTTCAGAGGGAAAGGAGGACACATTGATCGAAGTAGATCACATCACGAAATACTACGGACAGACTCCGGCGGTGCAGGATGTGAGTTTCCGCGTGGAGAAGGGAGAAATTTTGGGATTTCTCGGACCCAACGGCGCGGGGAAGACCACGACGATGCGCATGCTCACGTGCTATCTTCCGCCTTCGGAGGGCACTGCGCGGGTGGCGGGATACGATGTGTTCGAGGACTCGATGGAGGTGCGCAGGCGGATCGGGTATCTGCCCGAACATCCGCCTCTGTATCCCGATATGACGGTGGCGTCGTATCTGACTTTCGTGTCGAAGATCAAGGGCGTGGATTCGAAAAAACAAAAAAACGCGGTGGACTCGGCGGCGGAGCGATGCGGTCTGGCAGATAGGCGGGATACCATCATCGGAAAGCTGTCCAAGGGGTACCGGCAACGCGTGGGATTGGCGCAGGCGCTGGTGCACGATCCGGAGGTGCTGATCCTCGATGAGCCGACGATCGGGCTGGATCCGAGGCAGATCATCGAGGTGCGGGAGTTGATCAAGAGCCTGGCCGGGGAGCACACGGTCATCCTGAGCACCCACATTCTCTCCGAAGCGAGTATGACGTGCGAGCGGGTGGTCATCATCAACAGGGGCAAGATCGTGGCGATGGACACGCCGGAGAATCTGACCGCCCGGCTGATGGGTTCGGAGCGGATCTATGTGCAGGTCCAAGGCCCGGCGGACGTGGTGACCGCAAAGCTCCGGGAGGTTCCCAACGTGGTGGACGTGGTTCCCGAACCGGGCGGAAACGGCGTGCGGGGGTTTTTCGTGGACGGTAAGGAGAAGCACGACATCCGGGCTGAGTTGGCCTCAGCTATTGTGGGAAACGGGTTTGGACTGTTAGAGATGCGGCCGGTCGGGATGAGTCTGGAGGAGATATTCCTCCAGTTGACCGAAGAGGAGGGAAACTAATGGGGAATTTTGGCGCTATACTCCAGAAAGAATTGAAGAGCTATCTTGTCTCGCCGATCGCGTACGTGGTGGGTGCGGTATTTCTGCTCGTGTCGGGATTTTTCTTCCGCAATATGGTGATGCAGTTCAATATGTACTGCATGACCTACATCCAGCAGGCCCAGCGGTACGGAGGGCAACTCCCGCAGCTCAATCTCAACGAGATCGTGGTGAACGGCTTTTTTGGTCTGATGAGTTTTATCTCCCTGTTCATTGTGCCGCTATTGACGATGCGGCTGATTGCGGAAGAGAAGAAAACGGGCACGATTGAGCTTTTGATGACGTCTCCAGTGTCCAACGTCCAGACGATTTTGGGAAAGTTTGTTTCGTGCTTCCTCCTTTACACGATCATCGTCGGACTGACCGGATTTCTCATGCTGATCCTGGAGGTCTATGGAAATCCGGATTGGGGCCCGATCCTTTCGGCTTACGGGGGCGTGTTGTTGATGGGCGGCGCGTTCGTGGCCGTGGGGGTGTTCGCGTCCTCGCTCACGGAAAATCAGATCGTGGCGGCCGTCCTCTCCTTCGCCGCGCTGTTGATCTTTTGGGTCATCGGCTGGTCGGCCAATTTTGCCGGCCCCACGATGGGGAAGGTGCTGACGTATCTCTCGCTCATTGAGCACATCGGCGATTTTCAGAAGGGGATCATTGACACCAAAGATGTGATCTTTTATTTGAGTTTTATGTTTTTTAGTTTATTTCTGACGCTGACCGTGATGGAATCGAGGAGATGGAGGAAGTGAGCGCATTTGATTTTGGACTTAGCCACGAAAGAAGGTTAAGCTCCGGTAAGAACTTCTCATCTCAAGGTTTTCTTCGCACTTCTTTGTGTTCTTAGCGGCTACATGGAATCTCGGAGATGGAAAAAGTGAAATGCTAGGGTGCGATCCTTGGGATCGCCCTTTGCGGTGTGTATTCAAGGGAGGAGATATGAAGGCATTATGGAGCAAGCGAAGTTTGAAATACGGCTCGAATACGTTTTTGTTGATCGTAATTGTGCTAACGGTGGTGGCGATGGTCAATTTTGTTTCGACGAAGCACCATCACCGGTTCGACTTGACAAAGGGGAAGTTGTATAGTCTGGCGGATCAGACCGTCCAGGTATTGAAGAACCTGAAGAAGGACGTGAAGGTCATCGCCTTCTATCGGGAGGGCAGCGGGCAGGAGCTTCGGGATCGGCTTCAGGAGTACGACTATCGGTCGGATCGGTTCTCGTTCGAGTTCGTGGATCCGGATAAGAATCCTGAGAAGGCGAAGCTATACGGGATCCGGAGCTATAAAACGATTGTGGTGCAGAGCGGGACCAAAGAGGAAAAGATTCGCGAGGACTCGGAGAAGGAGTTGACCAACGCGATCCTCAAGGTCACACGCGAAGGCAACAAGGTGATCTACTTCGTGGAGGGCCACGGGGAGAACCGGACGGACGATTCGGGCAAGGAAGGATACAGCTACGTTAAAAAAGGGTTGGAGGATGCGAACTACGACGTAAAGACGGTGCTTCTGGCGCAGGAGGGAAAGGTGCCGGAGGACTGTGCGATCCTGGTGGTGTCCGGCGCACAGCGGGCGTTTCTCTCCAACGAGATCGAGATGATCGAGACGTATATAAAGCAGGGCGGCGATGCCTTCTTCCTGTTCGATCCCGGAGGGGATACCGGGCTGGAGGACATGCTGAAGACATGGGGCATCGAAGTGGGCCGCGACGTGGTTGTGGACGTGAGCGGTATCGGACGCCTGTTCGGTATCGGAGGCGTGGGCGTGCCCATCGCCGGAGAGTACGGCGCGCATCCGATCACGGAGAAGCACAAGGGAGTTATGACGTTCTATCCGCTGGCCCGGTCGGTGTCCTTTGAGGCGAACGGACGCACGGATATAAGCGGAACCGAGTTGGCCAAGACATCATCCTCGAGTTGGGCGGAGAGCGATCCGAATGTCCTCAAGGGCGGCGAAGTGCGCCGGGATGCCGGAGAGAAGGGAGGACCGATCTCTTTGTCCGTTGCGGTGACGGTGGAGGCAAATGCGGAAGCCAAAGGCGCTTCGGAGGAGGACCCGGAGAAGAAACAAGCCCGGCTGGTGGTCTTCGGGGATTCGGATTTTGCGAAGAACCGCTATTTTCCCCAGCAGGGCAACGGGGACCTTTTCCTGAACTGCATCAGTTGGCTGGCCGAGGAGGAGGAACTGATTTCCATTCGTCCCAAGGAGGCCGGGTTTAATCCCATCAACTTGACGAAGGCCCAGGGACGGAATCTCTTTTTGTTTTCGGTGATTTTGCTTCCATTGGCGGTGATAGTGGCCGGGACCGTGGTGTATGTGAAGAGGAGGTGATTTGGAAGCTCGGAATCTCTGATGACACTGATCTGACCTGATTTCACTGATCCCCTCCCCGCGTCCCCCTCCGGTGGAAGGGAGGTAGATCGGTGTCATCAGTGAGATCAGTGCTTCAGGGAGAATCTTTGAAGAGGAGGTAAAAATGACCGGAGGAGTTGCACAGAAAGTCGCTTCCCTTGCGGAGCATGTCTATTTTGAGGATTTGTCCAGCCTCCAATACATCACAAAGCCTTCCGGAGAGCCTGTCAGTGTGGTCATCGGCATTGAGGAGTTCAAAAGTCTTTTTGAAACGCTGCAGATTCAATCGGACAAGAAGCTGATGGGATCCATTGATCGGGCAAAAGGGCAATTGAGAGAGGGACAGAAGCTGAAGACATTTGAGGAGGTTTTCGGTAAAACCCCTATCGCCGTTGCGCCCCTCCCATGCGCAAAATCGCACGGTTCGGCGGAATTATGAAACGATTGGAGGTGAGCTTCCATGTTAGCGGTAAAAGGACTATACGATGGGAAAAAGATACAGCCGTTAGAGCCTATTGCGACAGCAGAACCCTATGTTGTTGTGATTACATTTATCGAGCCTGTATCCAAGAAGTATGAGGATGAAATACTCCGGGAAGCTGAAAATAGGGAGGACGAGAACAGTCGGAGATTCTGGGCGTCCTTCGGGAGTTGGGAGGATGATCGGACGGCTGAGGAGATCATCGAGGACATTTACAGTTCCAGAAAGTCATCGGGAAAGGAAGTGGTGCTGTGAGCTATCTGCTGGACACAGACATTTGCATATATTGGCTCAATGGGAGAGAAGAGATCAAGAGGAAGGTAAAGGAGGTCGGGGAGAATGACCTGAACATGGCGATCATCACTTTAGGAGAGTTGAGGTATGGCGCCTATTATTCGGAGAGGGTGGATAGAAATCTCAAGAGGATCGACGATTTTTTGGGGAAGATAAAGGTGATCCCTCTCAATGAAGCCAGTATGGACAAGTTCGGGCAGATAAAAGCCGATCTGAGGCGACAGGGGAAACTAATAGAGGATCTCGATATGCTCATCGCCAGCGTAGCTATCGTAAAGGACTGTGTTCTTGTGACGAACAACACGAATCATTTCAAAAGGATCGCCGGTTTGAAGTTGGAGAATTGGCTGATATAGGGGAGAAGGAGACAGAATCTATGAGTTTCAAAACCACCATCATCGTGGCAATTCTGGCCATAGCTTTAGGCGCATACGTGTATTTCTACGAGATCAAAGGCGGCGAAGAGAGGCAGCAGGCGGAGCAGGAAGCGAAGAAGATATTCCTGTTCGAGGACGATCAGGTCAAAGGGATGACGCTGGCGCATTCGGGCGTGGAGATCGTGCTTGCCAGGGCCGAAGACGGCGTGTGGAAGATCACCGCTCCCATCGAGACCGAGGCGGATCAGGGCGCGGTGGATGCTCTTGTGCGGAATCTGAAGAACGCGGAGACGGATCGCGTCGTGGCGGACAGCACAGCGGATTTGGCGCTTTTTGGTCTGGACGACCCGAAGGTGAAGGTATCTCTGCTATTGGAGAAAGCGAGCACGGACACGCTTTGCATCGGGGACAAAAGTCCCACGGGTTCGTATGTGTTCGCGAATAGGAATGGGAGCCGTGAGGTATTCACGACGTCTTCGTCTTTGCTGACCAACGTTCAAAAGGAGCTTTTCGACCTGCGGGACAAGCGGGTGTTGGCTTTCGAGAAGGACGAGGTGAAAAAGCTCGAACTGAATCAGCGGGGCAAGCCGCTTTTCGTGCTCTCCAAAACCGGCTCCGAGTGGCAGATGGAGCAGCCCCAAAAACTTCAGGGGGATCGGAGTGCGGTCGACCGGATTCTCAACAAGCTGAAATACGGCAAGGCCAAGGCGTTTGTGACGGAGAAAACGGAGTCCGTGAAGCCTTACGGATTGGACGATCCGGACATTGTGGTTACGCTGTGGCTGGGGAAGGATAAGGCGAAGAAACAGTTGAAAATCGGCGATGCGAAATCTCCGGATCGCTATTATGCCCGGGACGAAGCGCGCGATCCCATCTTTACGGTGGATTCCACATTGGTCAAGGAATTGAGGAAGAACCTCTTCGATCTGAGAGATAAAAAAATCGTCAAGTTTTTACGAAGCCGGATTAACAAGATCGAATTGGTGTACGCGGACAGCTCTATCGTGTGCCAGAAAGACACGAGCGACAATTGGCGCGTGACCGCTCCGGTGGTGCAAAAGGCCAAGAAATGGAAAGTCAGCGGGATCCTGTCGGACATCGAGACGCTCAAGGCGGAGGAGTTCGTGGCGGAGAAGGCGACGGATCTTTCCCGATACGGCCTGGATGCGCCGCGGATCACTGTCAAGCTGTGGGACGATCGGGAGATTCAGACGCAGGTCTTTTTAGGCAAGGCGAAAGGCGATCTTGTGTATGCGAAGGTCAGCGGAAAAGAAGCCGTCTATCTCGTGAAGGATCGGATCGTGGAGAAACTCTCGCCGAAGGTGGCGGATCTGGTGGAAGCGGAGAAAAAGGAAGAGAAATAATTGCACCGCAGAGGCGCAAAGAGCGCAAAGAACTTCAAAACATTTCATCTCGTTCCCACGCTCTGCGTGGGAACGAGGAATGATCATCTATGAAAACCACAAAGAAGACGATCTGGCTGATCTTTTTTGTTCTTGGACTCTCTCTGAGTCTGACGAACGGAGCCTCTGCCCAGAATCGCCCCATTTCCATAGAAGTTCGTATAGACAGTGCACAGGTGACGGTCGGCGATCCTGTGCACTACTCGCTTTGGGTGCGGCGTCGCGGCGATGTCCGAATCCGGGAGCCGGAGATGCAGGATCGCTTCGGCGGGCTGGAGCTGAGAGATTGGCGGCGATTGGCGGATCGGACGCTCGAAGACGGGCGCGTGGAGAGTGGCTTCCAATACGATCTGGTGGCCTGGAAACCCGGAGACTATGAGATCGAACCGGCGACGATTCAATTCGTGGCCGCGGACGGGGATACAGGGTCGGTTTGTTCGGATTCGGTTCGGGTCACGGTGGAGAGCGTTCGGATCGGAGATGCGAGTCCCCGGGAGGCGGAGGATATTCAAGACATCAAAGGCCCGCTGACGATTCGTGGCCGCGTTCCGTGGATGCTGATCCTGGTCGTCGGACTGATCCTCGCGGCTGTGGCGATCGGAGTTTTTCTATACCTGAGACGCAAACGAAGGCCGGTGGCGCAAGCGGCCGTCGAGGTCGCGCCGAAACCTTTCGATGCGCTGGCGGAGCTGGATCGCATTGCGGCGATGGGACTTCTGAAACAGGGACGGTATAAGCAATACTACGTTCTGATCTCGGAGGCATTGCGACGCGCCATCGAGCAAGGCTATGGCGTGGAGGCATTGGAGCGCACCACGTACGAATTGTGCGCCGATATGCGAAATGACGGCATCGGGGACGAGGTCGTACGGAGGATCGAGGATTTTCTGTCCGAGTGCGATCTGGTCAAATTCGCAAAATATATTCCAGAATTTGAGACGATGGAAAATGCGGTGGAGCGGGCGAAGGAGATTGTTCGGCAACCCGTGAAACGTGATGCGTGAAACGTGAAATATGTTACGTGAAACGTGAAACATGGTGCGTGAAACGTGAAACGTGAAACGTAAAGAAGGTGTTCTCTGCGCTCTCCGCGTGCTTTGCAGTAAAATTGGGGAGAAGTTGAATGATTCGCTTCGAGGATCCGGAATGGCTGCTGTTGCTTTTGGGCGTTGTTGGGATGGTGGTGGTTTCCCTGCGGCTGAAAAAGCAAGGGAGCGTGTGCTATTCGGACGTGGGAATGCTAAACCAGATCGGGCCGTCCAAGTGGCTTGCGTTGCGCCACAGCGTCCTTGGTTTGAGAGCCGTCACCTTGAGTTTGCTGATCATCGGTTTGGCGCGGCCGCAGTCTGGGCAGCGCATGCAGGAGGTCACCACGGAGGGCGTGGATATCGTCCTGTCGTTGGATGTATCCCCCAGTATGAAGGCGCTGGATTTTCAACCTAAGAATCGCTTAGAGGCGGCCAAGGACGTGGTGACGGAGTTCATTCGGGAGCGAAAGAGCGACCGGGTGGGCCTAGTGGTTTTCGCGGCGGAGAGCTATACCCAATGCCCGCTGACGCTGGATTATGCCATGCTGCTCAATTTCCTGAAGGACATCGAGGCCGGTATGTTGGGCGACGGCACGGCTATCGGAACCGCTATCGGCACGTGCGTCAATCGGTTGCGGGAGAGCAAAGCCAAAAGCAAGGTTGTGATTCTGCTGACGGACGGGATGAGCAATATGGGAGAAATTGATCCCATTACAGCGGCGCGGGCCGCGGCTGCGATGAATGTGAAGATCTATACCATCGGCGTGGGCAAGGAGGGACGCGCGCCTTTCAAGGTCAAGGATGCGTACGGGGAGCGCACGGTCATGGCGGAGACGCACATCGACGAGGAGAGCCTCAAGGAGATCGCTCGCATCACCGGCGGACGCTATTATCGGGCTATGGACAAGCAGAAATTGTCGGAGATTTATCGCGAAATCGGCGAGTTGGAGAAGACGAAAATCGAGACCAAAGAATATCTGCATACCACCGAGTTGGTCGGCTACTTTTTGCTGGCCGCGCTGGGGTTGTTGATGATCGAATTGATTCTGGCGCATACGAGATTTCGGAGCATACCGTGATGGTTATTGGTGATTGGTGATTGGTGGGCAGGTGGTTCTCGACGAGTCGGCAGGAGATGACAAAAGGAGTGCCTGATGGCTGATGGCAGGAAGTATCGTTTGGATGAGTTCGAGCTTTACAATTTGGCCAGAGCGTTCCGAAAGAACATCTACAAGCTCATCCGTCAACTCCCATCCAAAGAACACTACTGCCTGGAGCCACAGATGAGGAGAGCGGCCGTATCCGTTACCAACAATATCGCCGAAGGACACGGACGCTGGCATCATCAGGAAAGCATCCAGTTTTGCCGGATATCAAGAGGATCCGTTGAAGAGATCCTTGATGACATCAATATCTGCATAGACGAGGGTTATGGCGAGCAAGCACACCATGAAGCCCTCAAGGAAGAAGGCTATGCGCTCATCGCAAAAATCAATGGGTACATAGCCTATCTCCGCAAATGCAAACAAGGAACATAAGCCCTCCGAAAATTGTTTCACCCACCACCAATCACCCGCCACCAATCACCAATCACCAATAACCAATTCCTGAGGGTATCCCCATGAGATTCGCCGCACCCACCGCCTTCCATCTACTCTATCTGATTCCCATTCTGATCGTCTTTTATGTCGTCGCGTTCAGGCGCAAGAAGCGGGCGATGGCGCTCTTTGGGAATCCGGAGTTGATGCGTACGCTCACGGAATCCGTGAGTTCCAAGAAGCAGGTCTGGAAGGTGGTGCTGAATGTGCTCGGCGTGCTGTTTTTGATCCTCGCGCTCACCCGGCCTCAGTTCGGCATGAAACTGGAGCAGATCAAGCGGAGCGGATTGGACATTATGGTGGTGCTGGACACTTCGCTGAGTATGCTGGCGGAGGACGTCAAGCCGAGCCGGTTGGAGCGGGCCAAATACGAAATGGGACGGTTGATCGAGCATCTGAGCGGGGATCGGATCGGCGTGGTGGCTTTTGCGGGGGAGAGCTTCGTGCAGTGTCCGCTGACGATGGATTACGGGGCCGCGAAGATGCTTTTGGATGCCCTTAACACGGGCACGATTCCGGTGCCGGGATCGGCCATCGGCGGGGCCATCGGAAAGGCGGCCAAGGCGTTCAATATCAAGGATCGGAAATATAAAGCCATCGTGCTCCTGACGGATGGAGAGAACTTGGAGGGCGATCCCATCGAGGCGGCCCGGACGGCGGCAAAGGAAGGCGTTCGGATCTATGCGGTGGGGCTGGGCACCCATTCCGGGGAGGTCATCCGGCTCAAGGATGAAAAGGGACGCTTCATGGGGTATAAGAAGGATCGTCAGGGGAGCATTGTCAAGACCAAGCTGGATGAGAAGACGTTGGAGGAGATGGCAGGCATGACCAGGGGGAAATACTATCGGGCCACGACCGGCCGTTCGGTGGCGGATCAGATCTACGAGGACCTTTCCAAATTGGAGAAGCGGGAGTTGGAGTCCAAGGAATACGCGCAGTATCAGGAGCGGTTTCAGATTTTCCTGTTTGTGGCGATTCTTCTGCTGAGTATGGAGACCTTGCTTTCGGATCGAAAGAAAACCAAGATAAAAGGAAAAAGTAAAAAGGTAAAAGGGGAAGAGAAAGGCAAGATAAAAGTGGAAAGTAAAAAGATAAAAGGGGAAGGGGGAGGACTTTTATCTTTTATCTTTTATCTTTTATCTTTCATCTTGTTTCTGGGACTTGGAGATCCGGTGCCTCAAAAGAACGAGAAGCGGGATGCGCAGTTGGATGCGCCCGATCTGCCGGCCCTGCACTTCAACGTGGGGGATGCGCTGTATAAGCAAGGGAAATTTGATGAGGCACTCCGGGAGTATGAGCAGGCGTTGGATGCGGAGGATGGGGATTTTAAGGCCAAGGTGTATTACAATATGGGCAATGCCTTCTTCAAGCAAAACCAGTTGAGCGAATCCGTAGAGGCGTATAAGAAGTCGTTGAAGCTGGTTCCAAACGATGCGGAGGCCAAGTTCAATCTGGAGTTCGTCCAGTCGAAATTGCAGGAACAAGAGCAAAAACAGCAGCAAGAAGGGCAGGACGAGAAGCAGGACGGGGAGAAAAAACAGGAGAAGGGAAACGAAAAACAGAAACAGGGCGAACAACAAAAGGCTAAGGACCAGGAAAAGCAGAAAGAGGAGCAACAAAAAAACCAGCAGGCTTCCGAGCAACAAAAGAAACAGCAGGACCAGTCGGCTCAAGCGCAGGAAAAGCAACCTCCCAAGAAAGGTATGTCCGAGGAGGACGCCCAGCGGATTCTGAATGCGCTCAACGAGAAGGAGAAGGAAATTCAGGAGAAGCGGCGCGTGCGGATGGCGCGTAGGAGGGCAAGGGGGATGGATTGGTGAGGGGGGGCGCCCCAGGGAGTGCAGGGAATTATGAGGGCGAGCAGTTGAATGGCCGAACAGAAATCCTGAGAGGGGTATCATGGAACCATTTACTTACTCTGACATGGTGGATCAAGTTAAAGTTCTTATTGAGGGCGAAGTATCTTGTGAGGAGGCGGTTCAGAGGGATTGGGAGATATCAAATAATCCGATTTTCCCAGCAATCGAGTATTTTCTTTCCGTTCAGGATGTATCT
>MVCQ01000180.1 GCA_002059205.1 Candidatus Latescibacteria bacterium 4484_107 | reverse complement strand
GTCTCACTCTCGCGATAACTATATATAAACGCGGCCCTTCCTACACTTGAGCACCTTGTTTCCAAGTTTTCTTACACAGCAACTCCCTGCTGGTTAAAATCATGGGATCTTACTTCCCTTGCTCTCAACCAAAATTTTGTCGGAGACAAAGATACACAAGGAATAAACTGTAGTCAAGAAAAAAACCGCCCCAAGAAAAACTCAGGGCGGATTGATGACTCCTTTCATGATCCTCGCTTCCCCCTATGCCCTCCGGAAAGCGTTCAACGTCTCCAGATAGCTTTCGGGAAGACCAATGTCGTAGCGGCGTCCCTCCACGACGTAGCCGAGGAACCCATCTTCCTGGCGGAGGCGGTCCAGACAGGAGGTCAGCTGGAATTCGCCGCGCTCCCGAACGTTATTTGTAATGTGCTCTTCAAGGTAGTCGAAGAGTTGGGGCTTGACGATATACTGACCAAAGACCGTGAGGTATTCCCCTTCCTCCAGGACTTCGACGCGCAGGTTGGTCCGGGCATATTCCACGTTCGGCTTCTCCGCAAACTCCGAAACCGACAGCAGGCGTCCGGGTTCCTCCCAAACCCCCGCGACCACCCCGAAATTCACGATGTCCGCTTCCGGCGTTTTCTTCAAACCGAGCACACTAATTCCGTGCCGATCATACACCTCGAGAAGCTGACGGGCGCAAGGCACTTTTGTATCCGAGCCATACAGATGGTCGCCGAGCATCAGGAGAAAAGGCTCGTCTCCGATCCAGTCGCGCGCGCAGTACACTGCATGCCCAAAGCCCTCCTGGGCGTCCTGCGTGATAAAAGTCACGCGTCGGCCCATGTCGAGGAGCCATTTGGAGTATTCCTGGAAATGCCGGGGCAGTTTGTTGTAATTCTCGATGGATACCTGAACGTTGAAAAATGACTGAAATGCCTTTAGATCCGCGGACTGGACCACGATGCACACCTCTTCGATCCCGGCATTTAGCGCCTCTTCCACGATCAGTAAAATGGCGGGCTTGGCGATGCCATCCCGGTCTATGATGGGAAACAACTCCTTTTTCGTCGCCTTGGACGCGGGGAACAAGCGCGTTCCAAAACCCGCGGCCGGGATCAGGGCTTTGCGGACCCGGGTACCCGCATACAGGCTGAGTTTCAAACAGGGCATCTTCAGATCGCGTTCGATGATCTCTACGATTTTCTCCTGAGACGCCTCGTCCCTTGCCACGAACTGCGCGGTCCCATCGCCCTGCGAACCGACTCCTTTGCCGCCCCGGACGTATTCCTGAATCGGGGGATACGCGAGGACTTTGTGCAGCACTTCGGCCGTCAACTGGGACGGACACGCAGGGCCTACGTACTGATCGAACAATTGTTGAGCCTCCCGCATCAACGCCCCGATCCGCGGGGCATCTCCGGCCACAAGGGCCTGCCGGGCCTGCTCGACGATCCGCTTGTTTATCTCCCCGAGATACTGCTGCACGCCCTTTTCCACCGCGGTCTCCGCTATGGGATAGCAGCGATTCAGGCGCGCCAGGATTTCCATCGTATCCTTCTGAGCGCGCAAATCCACGATGACAAAAAATAAATCCTTCCTTACGCGCAACTCCGTGCAGTCCAGATGCTCCCCGTCAAAAGTCATCAGAACCGGGCGGTTGCCGAAGGCGCAGCCCTGGTCCATGCGTCCGCACCGGGAAGGGGTCAGAATCTCCCCCTGATAGGCCATTTCCATCTCGCCGCGCACGGTCATTTTCAGATCATAGATCCGGTTGAAGGCGCGGGCCACAAGAACGCATATCGCGGCACTGGAGGAAAGCCCTTTTTTCACGGGAAGGTCTGTCTTAAAATTGTGAATTCGGAGTCCCCGGACGTGGTAGTGGGTCATGATCTGATAGGCCACCCCGGCGATGTAGCTGAAAAATCCCCCTTCCTGCGCTTCTCTGAGCAAGGAACGTTTGTCCATTGGGATCGTTTTGGGCCCCACCGTTTTTCCATCGGGCATCAGGGAGGTGATCACCAACTCCGTGGGATGGGGCGCCACCTCAGCATGGATGCCCTGGTTGGTGCCCGCAATCAGCGTGTATCCCTTCTCGATATCCGTATTGATCCGCCGGTACCCGCCTGCCCAATCGGAGTGCTCGCCAAAAAGACAGATGCGGCCGGGAACGAAAATCTTCATAGAATCCTCCCTAATCTCAATACGTTCCGGCTATGATTTTTTGAAGTGCAGAAGAGAATGCGAGCAAAAATCTTTGAATACCCGAGGTTTTTCTCACTTTCTGTCTCTCCCCAACAGTTGCAAGTATCAACCAGAATTCACTGCCATGACCTAAAAAAATAAACTATTGTGCGCTCCCTCACCCCAAAATGTGACCTCCGTCAACGTTTGGGAATGTTTTTCTGCGTATCTTCGGGAAAATGACTGAGTTCGCCGCCGGGATCGCAGAGAACTCCATCCATTGTTTTTCTCCGCGATCTTGGCGCACGCTCTGGTAAAAAGGCTGGAGGGCGTTGCGATGCCGAAATTACTGACCGTCGTTTCCAGAAGTCTAACCGGGCTTTTCGATGCGCTCATCCCTTTTCTGATGCTGGGAATCCTGGGGCTGATCGCTTATTGTTTGATTCATGGGGTCTTCTGACGCCAACGGATCCCCTTAACTTTGGGAGTACCCCCTACCACGGAAGTACACGGAATAGTCTGTGTACTTCCGTGCATTTCCGTGGTAAAAATGTCCGTAATCACATCCCCTCCTCCGGCCGCACGGGTGTTCTCGCCTCCGGGATCATCCCGTCCCGCCCTTTGCGAAGGACGATGGTTCGCTGCCACCTTTCGTCGTTCCGGGGAACCGGATGATCATCGTCCGCATGCGCAAAATACAGGTGCGGCCCCCGCGATTCGTCCCGCATACATGCCGCCCGCATAACCATCTCCGCCACATCGTACATATTTATCGTCTCCAGCGCAAAGGCCCATCCCTTCTCGTCCGCGTGGATGCCCCCGGCTTTCAGATCGGCGAGCGCACTCAGGCCCTCTGTCAAACCTTTTTCCGTGCGCACGACGCTGGCACATCCGGAGAGAATCGTCTGGATCCGGGTCCGAACCTGCGAAGCCGGCAAGCCGTGCGTCCGATCCGCAAGGGCGTTGAGGCGGTCCTTCCACCGCGCAATCCGGTCGGCGCCGACGGGCATCAACCCAAGCGTTCCGGCTTCCTCGGCGGCCGAGCGTCCGGCGATCTCTCCAAAAACCTGCGCATCCATCAGCGCATTTCCTCCGGGCCGGTTCGCGCCGTGCTGCCCACCGGCCACCTCACCCGCCGCGTAGAGTCCCGCAATCGTGGTGTCCGCCCGCCTCCGAATCTTCACGCCCCCTTGGAAATGCTGGATCGCCGGGGCCAGTTCGATGCGGTCTCCGGCTTCCAAATCCACGCCGTGCTCCCGGAGCCATTCGATGGACGCCGGATTGATCTCCCGCAGCCGATGGAGCGGAGACCGACTGCGCTCCTCTGAAGAAATTTCCGCCTTGATCTCCGAGTGATACCGCGCCTGCGCCTCCCGGGGAAGCTCATCGAAGTCGAAGCCCGCCGGATTCTTTGAGTAATCAAGATAGACCGTATGCCCGGCCCGCATCTCCTTGAACACCGCAACATCTATGACGTGGGACGGCTCCTCGTTAGACACCGGCCAGCTTGCGCAATTCCATATTCACCAACTCGGCTCCGGCCCGGTACGCCATCGCGTATCCGCTTCCGTCCATACCCGGCGGAAAAACGTGCACCTTGAAGGCATTGCCCGCGCCGCCCGTGCCAAGCACAATGGTCTTTGCAGAGATCGCCACTGAGGTCTCCTCCCCCTGTTTCGCTGCGCGGCGCTCGATACCGAAGGCTCCGATCATCCGGCTGTGCCCCTCGGAGAGGATGAGATCGGCGATCATCGTATGCTCGATCACCTGAATGTCCATCGTGCGCACCTTGCGCACCAACGCTTCCTCGATGTGATTGGCCGTGCGCGGCCCGGTGTAACACGCGCGGGCGTATTCGGATCCGTCCGTGATGAACTGATCCGCGCGTCCGTCCTCTTTTCGGACAAAGGGCACGCCGAGACGGCTCAGGTATTCGAAGGCCGCTCCGGAATGCTTCCCGTGGAGTTCGGCCAGATCCCAGTCGGATACGCACCCGCCGATGCGGTACACGTCGTCCGCGTGGCGTCTCCAACTGTCCGCCGTGCCGGGTTCGGTATAGGGCAAGGTGGCGTGGAAGGCCATGCGATCCGAACATGCGATGGCGGTCACGCCGCTTTTTCCCAGAGTTCCCTTGGTCACGACCATCACCCGAAGCCCCGGCGCGGTCTCTTTGGCGGCAATGGCGGCGCGGAGAGCGGCTCCGCCTCCGCCGACTATGAGTACGTCGCACGAGTAAAATTTCATAGAGTCAACTTCCTTTGCACCGCAAAGAACGCAAAGAAAGACAGGTAAAAGGCATGTTGAGGTTCAGGTTGAAAAAGATGAGGTGGGGTGGCCTCAACCTTAACCTCAATCTTATTCTTGACCTTCTCTGCGTCCTTTGCGTCTTTGCGGTGAGAATAGCCTATCCTTTCGAGGCCGCATAATAGGTCTGCACCGGTTTCCCTTCGCGCGCCGAACGATTGGCAGCCAGGGTCACATCCAAAGAGCGCAGGGCATCGCTATACGGGGAGCGGATCTTGGAGCCGTCTCCGGTTTTCACCGCCTCGATAAACACCGCATCTATGGACGGAGAAGGCGCAACTTCCGCCTCCAGTTCTGGATATTCCCCCGGATCCGCGCTGATAGACTCCACTGCCCACTTCAGCACTGCGTCTTTGACGAGGATATTCAGGTCTCCCGTACCGCCGCCCTGGGTCAATGCGCAACTTGTGGTCAGCGAGCCGATGGCGCCGTTCTCGAATCGAAACGAGATCGCGCCCACGTCCGGCACGTCCAATCCCTCCACGTCGGTCAAGGTACGCAGGGCATAATTGGCATAAACCTCCACGATCTCCCCGGCGAGACATCGCATCATATCCACATTATGCGTGGTCTGCTCCACCAATTGTCCGCCGGACTTGGCCATCACCTTCCACCACGGCGTCGGCGGAAGCCCTCCCCAACGATTGCAAGTCACCATCGCGATGGTGCGTCCCTGCAGAAACTGCTTTGCCCGATCGACGGTATCGCCATAGCGGAGTTGGTACCCCACGCAGGAGAGCACCCCGGCCTGCTCGATGGCCCTGTTGATTTCCAGCGCCTTCTCGAGGGTCAGCGCCACGGGCTTTTCCACGAACAGATGCACCCCTTTTTCAGCGGCGATGAGTTCCGCCTCCGTGTGCGCAAACGGAGGCACGCTCACGTAAAGCGCATCCATCTCCACCTGATCCAACATCGCGCGATAATCCGCATAAGCCTTGGCTTCGTATTCCGAGGCCCGTTCGTCGGCGCGCTCCTTCATCACATCGCAGACGGCCACGATCTTGGCGCCCTCGATCCCGTTGACCTGCTCCATGTGCCCGCTGGCATTGCCGCCCGCTCCGATAAAGCCCACCTTTACGTTGTCCATCATGATCTCCCTGTTCGCTGAGGGTTGAAGATTATTGGTCGCTATGCCGATATTTGACCACTCGGACTTTCTCCATCGTAATCAGCCCTTCCTCCACCGTTTCGTCGAGAAAAGGCATGAGCTTGTCAAGATGGGCTTTTGTATCCACAATCTCGATGATGATGGGCAGATCTTCCGACAGCCGCAAAATCTTTGCGGTATGCATCCTGCTATCCGCCCCAAATCCCATGATTCCGCGCGTGGCCGTCGCACCCGCCAGATGGAGTTCTCTGGCCTTCAGGATGATCTGCTCGTAAAGCGGCTTGCCTTCATATTTGTCCGTTTCGCCGATGAATATCCTCAGGAGCAAACCTTCTTCCGGTAATAGTCGCATGGTGAACTCCTTTACTGTCGAATGCCCATGATCGCCCTGCCCGCAATCATCCCGGCGAACACAAGCAGCAGGCCCAAAAGGGTGCTCAGCACGATATTGAGCGCGGCAAGGCCGTATTCCTGATCCTGCAGTAAATTGACGCTCTCGATCATGTAGGTTGAAAAGGTCGTGAAAGAGCCGATCAGACCGATCAGCAGGAATGTTCTGACATAGGGCGCGACGATCACCCGGTCCAGCAGCGCACTCAGCAATCCGATTGCGAAAGCGCCGGAGAGGTTCACCATCGCCGTGCCCCATGGGAAGGCGGGATTCAGAACCCGGTAGGCTACATTGGACAGGGCGTACCGGAGCAGCGCCCCAATCGCGCCTCCGACCGCTATGGCAATCAGTCTCAAGGATGGACTCCTCTGTTTATATGGATGGTTTTTCCGGTTGGTTCGGGAAATTGTTTTCCCGAACCTCAAATTTCACAAGGCGGAACATCGGGATTACAAAATCCCGATGCAACAGCAAATCCTTTATTATCCTTCTCCCATCGGCTCCTTTCCTTGTTGCTCCAATTGGGCTTTGGCTTGCTGAACCGCGGCGTGAAATTTTTTCTCCAGCACTTCCTTAGGCGGCAGTTCGGTAAGGTATTCCGCCACATGAATGCCGGATCGATCAAGCTGCAACAATTCGACGGTCTCGCGAGCGCCTTCCGCGCAGAGGATCAGCCCCAGCGGAGTTTCCTCGCCCTCTTCCACCTCGTGCTTCTCCAGCCAACGCAGGTACAGTTCCATCTGTCCCTTGAAGGCGGCTTTGAACTTTCCCAGCTTCAGATCTACGACGACCAATCGCTTGAGCTTGCGGTGGAAAAAGAGCAAGTCAAGGTAGTGGTCCTCGTTATCTATGATCAACCTCTTCTGCCGGGCGACAAAGGTGAAGCCAACGCCCAGTTCGAGCAAGAAAGATTCCAACTCCCGAAGGATGGTCGCTTCCAGATCGCGTTCACTGTATGTGTCCTTCAGGTTGAGAAAATCCAGCAGGTATGGATCACGGAAAACGAGATCCGGCGACATCCGGTCTTCCTCCCGCAGCTCAGCCAGTTCCTTTTTAACCGTTTCTTCCGGCTTGCGTGAAATGGCGGTGCGTTCGTAGAGCA
>MVCQ01000017.1 GCA_002059205.1 Candidatus Latescibacteria bacterium 4484_107 | reverse complement strand
TGCGTGCATTTCCGGCTCGCCGCGATCATCGCCACAACGCCCCCGTCCGGGGTGATCAGCAAACGTTCCGCCAGCGAAACCTTGATCGGATGATCGAAATGGGCGTTGCTGCACGAAGCCGAGAAGCACAGCGGCAACTTTCGCCCGTTCTTCAACAGGGAAATATCCGTTGAGGCGCGCAGGAGATCTTCGTGAGCCATCACATCGTAGTTGCCGTGTCCCATGTAATTGAAGAGCAGCGCGCCCCGATTGATCGCCGCAATCAGATCGGATTTGGCCTTCGGCTTCTTCCAGAACGAATTCATCTCGTATTCCATCAGGTAGAGTTTCACCTGGTCCAGCGTCTTTGGAACATACTGCTGAGCAAGTTCTTCACTGTCCACCGTATAGTCGATCTCATTCCCGTGCCCCCCGGCCACGCGCTCGTCGTCCCCCGCGATCAGCACGGTGTTCTGCCAGTGACCTCGCAGTGGATTTTGTTCGTATTCAACGATTTTCCGTACAACCGTTTCCGCATCCTCCACCCGCTGCACCGGGATCCGTCCCACTGCCATGTCCGCCAACAAACCACCGTCCATGCGCACGAACCAATCGTCGGTCGTAATTCTACCTTCCTCGTAAGGAGGAATCCAATTCCCCGGACTGGTGCCCAGGTTGTTCTTGTAGTCGAATACCCCATCCCCAAACAGCAGCACAAAGCGCGGTGCGGGCGTCCAATGTTCGAAAGCATACTTGAGAAAATCACGAATGGCGGTCGGATCGAACAAGCCCCAGGCGAACTCGTCGTATACGTCCTGCACCTTCACGACCACCGTTTTTAATGGTCTGTCGAAACGATTGTCCTCCTCCCGCCATCGCGCCAGAGCCAGGGCCTGGTCGTAGAAATCCTTGTGCGTGATGATCACGTACTCCGCTCCCGAAATCGCCCTGAGATCGGAAGGCGTATCCACGGCGATCCGGTGGGGGGACCGCCATCGAGACGGCGCAACCACGTAGTAGGCCTTCATCACGCCGGCGGGCACCGGATCCTGAAACACAGCCTCCCCGGAATCCGAATCGTACGAAAAATTTGAAATCCGCCGCACGTTGAACGGATCGGATACGTCGAAAATGTCCGGACGTTCCTCCTCAAACCCCTTGATCTGACATTTCAACACGGTCCCGGGCGTTCCGGAGGTGTCCATCCACGTGAAGTACAAGGCGCCCTTGCGCCCCACAAAGCGTTTTGAATACTCGATCTCGTACCAATCAAAGAGCAGTTCCGTATCGTCCGGTTCGGTCTGATGGATTCCCAACACATTGGCACCTTCCGCAAGTTTCCCGGGATAGGTTATTTCAACGGGGCTCGATCCTGTTGCATATACCGTCCCCGCCGTCTCGCCGTTCATTGAAATTCGGAAAGGAACCCGACCGCCATAAGCTCCGATCATTCGTATTCGGATTTTAACCGGCTCCGCATCCGAGACATGATAGATCAGCGAAGAATACTTCTTTGAAATCCAATGAGTCGGATCGAGATGGATCGTGTCCCAGAACCATTCGATCCCGGAATTTTCCTCCACACAGAACCGCTCCACCTCCCCATGGTATCGCGCCCGAAACGTCTCCGGCACAACCGGATCCAAAGCCGTCGGACGCCCGTCCCGCTCCTCCATCCGCTTGCCTTCCACGCCGCCGCCGAAGGTCAGCCAGTAGCAATTTTCCCTTGTGTAGGGATTGAGGTGATGCTCAAATTTTCCCCGGAGCGGATCATACGTCCACCCCTGCACGCTGTTCCCGTAGAACAAAATGGTATCGGACTCGTCGAAGCGCTCGTCTCTCCCGTCCTCCACGAGGATAGCGATCTCGTCCATCCGATCCCTTCTAAGGGCTTGCGCCGAGCGGGGCAGCATCTGTCCGCCGCCGTAGTATATTCGGATCGTTTTCGGATCCACACCACTCAGATCGACCCCGGCTTCAAGCAGATCCGCGCCTGTGACTCGAACCATCCCATCGTCCAACACCTTTATCTTCACCCAGGTTCCCGATGCAAAAGGACGCGCCGCCGCAACCTTTTTCGCTCGTCTCATTCGGCGCCACTCCCGCGCGCCCTCGTAATTTACTATAATCCCGCGATAAAAGCGCTCTTCCTGGAAATTTTGGATGTTGAATTTTGGATTTCGGACTGGGGATTTATCCGCGCCTCTCCGAAAAATTACGTCCACCAGCATCCGCTCGCAGCGCAGGATCTCTCCCCGCACCGGATTAAAACGCACAGGGTAGAATACGAGCTCCACCACACGCTGATCCCGTAAAAAACTGGGCTTCTCCCCGATCACAGACGCTTCCGGCCAGAAGCGATCCTGTTGGTACGCGGCTTCGTCCCGGACGTACCGTTCGACGGCAAAGCGTTCCCCATCCACTCCGACTGCTTCCGAACGCGGCGCCGGAGCCACCCGGTATCCCTCTTTTACGGAGGAGGTGAACTCCACCACACGAACCTGCACCTCCACATCCAATGGTATGCCCACCAACACGCGCTGGGCCGGAACCGACGGCCACCCCTCCCGGCTCGTCTGTCCTGCGCCCGCGATCCGAAGCCGATCCATCGGTCCGGAATCCGTCCGAAGGGGCGTTCGTTCCAGCGCGCCCGGCTCGTATATCAGGCGCACCCGCCCCTCGTCGCACGTGAGTACCCGAACCCCGGCTCCATATGCGCCGCGTATGGGGAGCAACAGACCCGCCGCGACGATAGCCCACGCTATGCCTATCGTCAAAAAGGGGAAACTTCTGCGAAGGCGCAAAGGTCGCGCGGAAAAACCGAGAAACGACAGCATGAGATTAAAAAAATCCGACAAACTTTGTCTCGACTTCAGTCTCTCCCCTAACCGAAGTGCGCACTGTCCTTTGCCCCTTTGCGTTGGGAATTCATTTCTTGTCACCGTTTCACTCCAATAAAAAACGCCGGGAATATCCACCCGGCGCGCCATAATCGTTCGGCTGAAACTTACGATGAGGCCTCAGCACAGTGACTGCGTCCAACGCTCGCCAGGTGTTTGGTTTCCTGATCACACAAATATAACAACAAAATTTTCTTTTGTCAACTTCAAACACGAAACCCAAACCCTTCGCGAACGACGATAGGCTTCTCCTTTTTTTTAATCGTTCCTGTTTGTCCACGCCGAAATGAAACAGCATGGGAAAAAACCAAAAAAAGTCCGTAATCCATTGGAAGGTTACGGACCTTATTTTTTTGGTAGCGGGGGCAGGATTCGAACCTGCGGCCTTTGGGTTATGAGCCCAACGAGCTACCAAGCTGCTCCACCCCGCGATACCATAATTATTCAACTAAACATTCAAATAAAACACTTTTTGACCGTTTTGTCAAGGCATTTTTTTCGTTTCCCGGAAATCGAACCTTTCGAAAATAAGTATCACATATCAACCCAAGAGCTTAGGCCTTTCTTTTTTCCTCGCTTTGGTTTTCCGTGGTGTGTTCCTTCACGATTTTTACTTTGGAAATCCGGTGTCCGGAGATGGTTTCCACACACATAGAGAGGCCCTCGAACGTGAGCACCTCGCCTTTCTCCGGGATGCGCCCCAATTGTTCGTAAATCAGCCCTCCCAATGTTTCAAACCCATTGGTCGGAAGTTCCGCATCGAGGAGTTCGTTTAGGTCGTGGATGTCAATCCGGGCGTCGGTCCATAAGACGTCCTTCTCGACCCAGCGCCAGTACTGTTCTTCCTCGTCGTACTCATCCTGAATCTCTCCCACGATCTCCTCAATCAGGTCTTCCATCGTGACCAACCCGGCCGTCCCTCCGTATTCGTCCACTACAATGGCAAGATGGATCCGCTTACGCCGGAACTCCGCCAGCATCTGGGAAATTTTTTTGCTCTCCGGGACGAAATAGGCCTCCCTAAGCACATGTCCAACGCTCCACGAAGTCAGATCGCTCGGGATGCGTATCAAATCTTTGGCATAGATAATCCCCTGGATGTCGTCTATGCGATTCCTGTACACGGGAATCCTCGAATGCCCGGTTTCCTCAATCACCTTCACCAAGTGCTCCAGATCCGCCGAATCCTCGACGCACACCATATCGATCCGGGGCACCATGACTTCCCGCACGGTGGTGTCGGAGAACTCGAAAATACCGTGAATCATCTCCTTGGTATCCTCCTCGATCACTCCTTCCTCGCTTTCCGACTCCACGATGTTTTTTAGTTCCTCCTCTTTCGCCTCCCTAGAGTCCATTTCCTTCGAAAAAAGGCCGGATATCCAATCCAACACAACGGTCAGAGGCCAGAGTCCGAAATAGAGTACGATGAGTACTCTTCCGAATCGCACGATGGAGGTTTCGTCCCGGTCATTCAGCATGATCCGGGGGAAAATGTTCTCAAAGAACAGAAAGCACAGAAGTGTAAGCCCCCCTGCGACCGTCCACCTCAACTCGGGCGATTGATCCAACTTGCTTCCGGTGACGAAAAGGATCGCCGCGCAAGTGGCTACCGTGAGTGCCACGGCTTTCCCGCTGGAAAGCATCAATTGTGCTTTACGCTTCGGACGATAGATCCGGAGAATCCATCGTGCGCCACTGTGGCCGTCGTCACGCATTTTTTCCAGCGTGGATCTGGATAGCGAAGTAAACGCAAGCTCCGCACTCGACAAAACGCCCGTCAACAACAGCATTAAAACGAAAATCATGCTTTCCGCAATAGAGTCAGGATCCAAAATCTTGATGTCCCGGCTGGAGAAATTCGCAATCACATCGGGTTCAGATTTCCCTTGACGCTCATCCGTGAGCCGGGAAGTCGCCGGGCACGTTTCCTCCTTTCTGTTTTTTCTTCCCCAGGGTTCCGCCGCAAAGACGCGGAGGTCGCAGAAAAAAACCATACCGTGAAAACGCGGAGACGCCGAGTACCCCATAAACCAAAAGATGGAAATACTCGGGGATCCACGGCACGCCAGAAGATTTCAGGAAGTGATGTCCATCTCTTTGAGCACCTGTTTCACACCGGCTTCCGTCTCCTTCAGCATCCGTTTCTCTGCCTCTCTTCCTTCTTCGTGATCGTATCCGGATAGATGGAGCAATCCGTGTATGATCAGACGAACGCTCTCTTCGGCCATCGGGATATTCAAGTCCTTCGCCTGCCTTTGCGCGCGATCCAGCGAAACGTAAACCTCTCCCTCCGCTTCGTCGTCCGAACGCTCCGAAGGGCCCAGATCGAAGGCCAGGACATCCGTAGCGCCCTCCACACGCCGATAGCGGCGATTCAAATCGGCGATGTACTCGTCGTTCACGAGGATCACTTGGATCTGCTTATGAATTCCTTTTCCGCGAAGAAACCGCGTAAGTGCCGCCGTCATTCGGTTCGGATCAAATGGAACTTTCTGTTCAACCCCTTCTACGAAGAGTTGCACTCGGCGCTCCTTGTTCAAAGCGTGATGGATGATTTGGTGATTGGTGAAATTCTGACGGATCATCCCTCATTTTGGAGAAAACAGACGTAACTTCAATATCTACATCACAATTTTTTGGGAAAATAGACTCTTTCGACAGAATTTGGTCAGCCGCTTGCAAAAGCCCGAAAGACGAGGGGACGCAACTCCGCCCGCAACGACAAAACGACGTTATTATCGTCATTGCAAGGCACGAAGTAGCGGGCGCCATCTCATCTGAGGAGTTTTTTACAAGTGATTACCCCATTTTCCTTTTCTTTCCGGTCTCTTGAGGATAGGTCACCCGCGCGTGGCCCACACCCAGCAGGATGGGGATAAAACTTTGCTCGATTCGACTCAGATCGTGAAACGTCAGATCGCAGTCGTCCAATTGCCCTTCCTTCAGCTTCCCCTGGATCACACTTTGGACCATGCCTTTCACTCGACTGGGAGTTCGCTCCTCGAGGGATCGAACCGCCGCTTCCGCCGAATCGGCCAGCATCACGATCGCCGTTTCCTTTGTTTTGGGGCGAGGGCCAGGATAGCGGAAACTGGCCTCCTCCACCCGTTCGTCCCCCTCCAGCGCCCGATGGTAGAAGAAGGGGGTAAGGGCGGTGCCATGATGTTGCGGGATGAAATCAGCGACAGCCGGAGGGAGTCCGTGGCGTTCGGCCATCTCCAATCCCTCTTTCACGTGGGAAAGCACAATCAGCGCGCTCATAGTCGGGGTAAGCCGGTCGTGTGGGTTGCGCCCGCTCGTTTGATTCTCCACGAAGTATTCGGGTTTGGCCATTTTCCCGATGTCGTGATAATAGGCCCCCACGCGGGCCAGGAGGGGATTGGCCCCAATCGCCTCCGAGGCGGTCTCGGCAAGGGTCCCCACGACGATCGTGTGATGATGGGTTCCCGGCGCCCGTAGCGCCAGTTCTCTCAGTAAGGGACGGTTCAGATCGGATAATTCCAACAGAGTGAGATTCGTCGTGATGCCGAATACGGTCTCGAAGACAGGCAGCAATCCGATAGTCAGCACGGATGAGGTAAATCCGTTCACGGCGCCCCAAAGCAAGCCCTCCTGGAGCCCGTCGAGTTTTCCGAGACGTAAAAGTTCCGTTGCCGCGGTAATCAGTGCATAGTAAAGCGGAAGCAAAACCATCGCCCGATAGAACTGATGTCGGTGGCGGATATGGCGCACTATATAGACCGCAACCGCTCCGCACAGAAAAGCAATCAAAACCACGCCGAAGTACCCAGAAATGGCCCCCACCAAAAGCGCACTGACCATCGTAAGCATCAGCGCGACCTCGGCGTCTAACAACACCGTCGCCAGCATCGCCGAGAGTGCTACGGGGATCAGAAACTCCGAGATCCCTCCATGCCGGGTCGCATAAGAGGCCATCGATGTGGGGAAGAAGAGGAGTATGGACAGGAGTACCAAGAGGCCGTTTTTGTCGTAAATACTTCTGCGGAAAGCGTACAAATAACCAATCAGCAGAGCCAGCAAAGCCGCACTGATCAAAGCTCGATCCAGGGGAAGCAGATAACGCAGCCAGCTCTGCTCCTCCAATTTTTTCTCCGCAATGGCCCGATCCAGCGAGTGCAAAATATCCATCTGTTCCGGGGTGATCTGTTCGTGACTGTCTAATATACGGTAGTTTTTGTAGATCATCCCTTTGTACAATCCGACCCTGTTCGCGGCTTCCCGCTTTCTTCGCTGCGTCTCCGCCCCATCGTACATCAGATTCGGAGATAGAAACGAGGCGGCAACTTCGTAACACGCGCTGATCTCCTCCTCGTCGGACATTTCCTGTCGGATGCGTTTGGATAAAACTTCCTTCGCCTGCGTCCGATCCATGACCTCACTCAGCGGCAACTGCGTCTCCCGTGTTTCCTTCACGATGGTAACCATGCTTTCCGGTTCGATTTTGAGGTCCTTTTTGTCCTGCAGCATGCCGACATCGTATAGCTCACCGAGAATTTTTTTACATACATCTGCGAAGATCCCGGCCTCGTGCCGTTTAGCGCCTATGCGGAGAAGGAAACGCACGGTAGGTTCGTAGAGCTTCCGCGCCCTGTTCTTCGCCCGAAATGCCTCCGGCGTCCCCAGCGCACCGGACTTCGCGGTCCGAATGACGTCCGCAAAGAGGGAATCCAAATCCGCCAGCGCGCGCTCTTTGACTGTCTTGTCGTATCGCAGAACAGGAGGAACCCGGTTACGGGCGTCTTCCCGATCACGCGTTAGTTCCGCCGCGCTTTTCCGAATCGGGAAATCGAAGGGGGCGATGACCTCCCGATCGCTGATCATCCCTTCTTTGAGGTCGCTGAACTCCTGGGTTTTCCGCGTCGGAAAAAGCCAGGTCAGCAAGCCCACCACAAACAGTCCCAGTCCGATCCGAACCGCCATCCGCCCCTTGCGCTCCCAATTGCGATGTCGTTGTGTCTGCCCAAACTTCGTTTTTTGCACCTTGGTGGTACTCCTTGATCCGTAGAATGTGAAACGTGAAAGACAGGCCTTCTGTTTTTCCGCAGTCCGATTTCACCACTTATCACAGCATAGCGCAAACGCTCTGAAGAAGAGCAAACCATTTCACGTTTTACGTTCTACGCTTCACGCTTCAGATGGTATGCATCGTACGCCTTGATGATCTCCTTTACGAGACGATGCCGCATCACATCTCGCTCCGTCAGATATATGAAGCGCACCCCTTCCACGCTGGAGAGGATGTCCTGAATCTGCACCAGTCCCGACGTTGAATTTCCCGGCAAATCCGCCTGGGTAACGTCTCCGGTGACCACGGCTTTGGAGTGGACTCCGAGCCGCGTGAGAAACATCTTCATCTGCATCGGAGTCGTGTTTTGCGCCTCGTCGAGGATCACAAAGGCGTTGCTCAGCGTGCGCCCTCGCATGTATGCCAGGGGAGCCACCTCAATCGTCTTCTGTTCCGATAGACGCTGTATCCGATCCGGGGGCATCATATCGTTGAGCGCATCATACAGTGGGCGAAGATAAGGCTCCACCTTCTCGTTCGGATCTCCGGGCAGAAAACCCAGGCTTTCGCCGGCTTCCACGGCAGGCCGCGTCAGCACGATCTTCGATACCTCCCCCTCTTTGAGCGTCGCCACCGCCATCGCCACCGACAGATATGTTTTTCCCGTACCCGCCGGGCCGATGCCAAAAACAATATCGTGTCTCCGAATCGCATCCACGTAGAGGCTTTGTCCCAGAGATTTGGGTCGAATAATCCGCTTTTTCGCGGACAGCACGATGTGCGGCTTCGTGATATCCGAAGGCGTGCCGGCCGCCGCGTAGTCCAATGCCAGGCGAAAGTCGGCCTCGTCGAAGCCCGATCCCCGTTTGATGAGCATTACCAATTCCCGCAACAGATCCGCCGCCTTGCCGACGGCTTCGCGATCTCCTTCCAAGGTGATCTTCTCCCCCCGCGCCACCACTTTGATGCCGAACTTGCCTTCAACAGCCACCAAATTGGCGTCGTGCGATCCATACAACAACAGCGGATCAATCTCAGCGAGAGAGAGGCACTCCGAAATCCGTTCGCCAATGGCGATGTGCTCAACCGTGGTACCTATGGTTTACTCCTCCTTATTAGAGACGACCTTCTCGCTCGAAGCCGCAAAGACCGCAAAGAGAATCCCGTTTCGAGAAGCCAAGATAAAAGTAAAAAGATAAAAGTCTCCTCCCCTCCCTTTTGTCTTTCCTTTCCGATGAAAAGAAGTCCTTTGCGTCCTTCGCGGCTTTGCGTGAGTAGAAAGAAACATTTATTTATACTCGGCCCCTGGGCAATTTCAACCTTCGTCCGCCGTTATGAAAAAAAGAAAAAGCTCCCAACGTCCGACAAAGCCAGAAGCTGAGAGCTTTTCTATGAGACCCTGCACAGGGGTATATGATCGGTCTCAGGCCCTGGGGATGGGCGAAGCCGGTTGATGATGCTTGCTTCAGTCCCGTGGAATATCCAAAACCTGAGCCGGGTAGATCATGTCCGGATCGGCGATCTGGTCTTTGTTGGCCTGATAAAGTTCGTGCCACTTCGAGACATCTCCGTACACCTCGCTGTATCCCGCGACCTTCGAGAGCCATTCTCCGCGCACAACGAGATGCTGATCCGGTCCCACGCCTCTCGGAATGGTCAGGACCCAATCCGGGTAGATCAGATCGGGATTTTTGATCCGGCAGTTGGCTACGTAAATCCGCGGCCACATATACGGATCGTCGTAGATCTGTTCCTTCTTCGAGATGTTCCAGAGGTTGTCTCCGCGAACCACCGTGTATTCATCGGGTGTAGGTACCCGCGGGATCCCAGCTTCGAGCTGGGCCAGCATCCCCTCGATGGTGGCAATTTTATCGGCCACCTCCGGCAGGTAGGAGATGGGGTTTTTCTTCAATTCCTCTAGCTGTGCCCTGATCTCCTCGATCTCTCCCTTGCGTTTGCACAGGTCGTCGGGAGAAAGCCGCTTCAGGCCCCGTATCCGACTGATCAAACCGTCCAGATCCGCCATAAAGGCCTCGACACCGGCTTGGTCGCTCTGAATCAGACGATAGATCTCCGCCTCTACCGCTGCTGCCTCCGCCTCCACTTTTTTGATCGCCGCTTTCAGATCCGCGATTTCCTTGTCCAACTGGGCGATTTGCGTTGTAGCCTGCGCCTCACGTTCCTTGTAGCCGGCCAATTGGTTCAAGTACTCCTCGTAGATCATTCTCTGCTCGGCCGCCCAAGAGGACGCCAATCCGAAAATCAGGAGGACCATCACTGCAACGCTCGCCGCTGCAACTCCTTTTCGCCATCCGTTCATGGTATCCAATCACTCCTTCCTGAGGGGAAGACAGTGCAATAGAAAAGTCTTCCCTTTGGGATCCGAATCGTGGGGTTATTCTACCTTCGACTTGACTGCGTCTCTCTTTTCCTGCAATGCCTTCAGGTCGGCCTGCTTCTGGGCCAACTCGGTCTCCAGCCGGGCCTTTTCGTTCTTTTTCTCCTGAACTATTTTCTCCGCTGCTTCCGCCGCCAACCGGGCCTCGGCCAACTGCCCCAGTTCCTCCGTGGACGGATGCTTGGTGCATCCGGTCAGCAGGGGCAACGCGAACATGGAGAAGATCAGGGCCAGCACGAACGTATGCCTTGCCGCTTTGTAGAGCATAGCTTTACACCTCCTTGTCTGTGAAGAAGTAATTAAAATTAGAAACTGTACGCAACGCCAAATTTCAGATCTATTCCCGGTTTTGCCCCATTTTTAATAAAGTATGACCATCTACTGCATATATATACTGACGTCAGGCTGACGAACCTTAAATCGCAAGGAAATGTGAAACCGTACTCCCTCTTATTCTTTGCCGTTACCTGAAAAATAATTACCCTACCTTCAGGGCGCCATAGAGAATAACAATACAAAATAAGACGAGCACTAAAATGAGAGCAACGGTTGCCATTATGACTCACCAAGCCTTCTTAAATGCTTCTCTATGCGTATCATTACACGCAATGGGCGAAATCATGCCGCGCTGCCGAAGTGGTATAATTCCTAATAATTCCTAATATCAGGATAGGTAATCCGAATAAAGACATAATTACTTTAGCTCCTTAGAATCTAAAACATAAGCGATCAAGAAAGATACTATAGCAACCCACAAACCACCAATAATGAGTATAGGATTGTTAAATCCCTTTTTTGTAATTGGAGTAATAACTGTAATTGCTAACATTATTTTTGAAACATCAAAGCAGTATTTTGCAATATTATCTTTCAGCGACCAGGGAGAAAAGCGGATTAAGAAGAGGATCGCTTTGGCAAAGAGTAACAAATTCTATCCCCAATGTCAAGAAAAAAATTGGGAAATTGTGTGTTTCCGCCATTTTATTCAGTCATTTCTCTGGAAAAAGCGCTGGGCTCCTACACGCAATTGTCCGGAGTTAACGCAGGCGCAATCCCAACTCCCGGAGTTGCTCGGGGGAGACCTCCGACGGGGCGCCGTCCATCAGAGAGACCGCGCTGCTGGTTTTGGGGAAAGCGATGACCTCCCGAATGCTGGGCGCATCGGCCAGGAGCATAACGAAACGGTCTATGCCCGGAGCGATGCCGCCATGGGGAGGGGCGCCGTATTCGAAGGCCTCCAACAGATGGCCGAACTGACTCTGAATGTTCTCGGGACTATGTCCCAGGATGCGAAAAATCTTTTCCTGCACGTCCCGAAGGTGACAACGAATGCTGCCGCTGGCCAGTTCCACGCCGTTGCAGACCAGATCGTAGCAATCGGCCAATACCGCGCCGGGATCGGAGTCCAGCAGATGGAGATGCTCCTCCTTGGGCATGGTAAAGGGGTGATGCTCACTGTCCCAGCCGCCCGTCTCTTCGTTCCGCTTGAACAGGGGAAAATCCGTCACCCAGGCAAAGCACATCTCATCGGGATCGGCCAGCTTCAGCCGGCCGGCCATTTCACGGCGCAGGGCATCGAGCGCAGCGGCCACTTTTTTCGGTTGATCCGCTACGATGCAGACCAGGTCTCCTTCCTGTGCGCCCGCTTCTTTGAGGAGAGCTGTGAGTGCTCCCTCGCTGAAAAATTTGCTCAGAGGGGACTTCAATGCCCCATCACGCAATGCGATGGGAACCAAGCCGCCGACACCAAAATTCTGCACGAAGGCGATCAGTTCATCTATCTCGCGGCGGGAATATCCTCCGCAGCCGGGCGCTACCAGTGCCTTCACTTTTCCGCCTTCCGCCACGGTTTGACTGAAGACCCGGAAGGAGCAATGGGCTACGAGGTCGGAAAGATCGGTCAAATGCAGGTCGTACCGCAGATCCGGTTTGTCCGTGCCATAGCGATCCATCGCCTCCGCGTAGGTCAGGCGGATAAAGGGGGAACGAATCCGTTTTTTGGGTGTCACGGCGGGAACCAACTCGGTGAAACACGTTTCGATCACGGACAGCACGTCGTCCCGCTGTACAAAACTCATTTCGAGGTCCAGTTGCGTGAACTCCGGCTGCCGGTCCGCGCGTTGGTCCTCATCCCGAAAACAGAGGGCGATCTGGAAATATTTTTCGAAGCCGGCCACCATCAGCAGTTGCTTTAACTGCTGAGGAGATTGGGGGAGCGCGTAGAATTTACCCGGATGGACCCGGCTGGGGACCAGATAGTCCCGCGCGCCCTCCGGGGTGCTTTTGCCGAGGATGGGCGTCTCGACCTCGATGAAGTCCCGTTCGTTGAGGAAGTCCCGGATGAACCGGATGACCCGATGGCGCAGGATGAGATTTTGTTGCATCGGCGGACGGCGGAGATCCAAATAGCGATATTTTAGCCGAAGTTCCTCGTTCGCCTCACATCCCTCGTCCATAGCAAAGGGCGGCGTCTTCGACTCGTTGAGAATACTTAGTTCCCCGGCCTTAATTTCGATGGCTCCCGTGCGCAGCTTGGGATTGACCATGCCCTCCGGCCGAGCCTCCACCGTGCCGCGCACGGCGATCACGTATTCGTTCCTCAGTTTCTCCGCTTTGCGATGCACTTGATCGTTGTGCTGCGGGTTGAAAACCACCTGCGTGATCCCCCGGCGATCTCTCAGATCCACAAAAATGACGCCTCCATGATCCCGCCTTCTGGCCACCCATCCCATCAACAGCACTTCCTTTTCGATATCCTGTGCGCCCAACTCCCCGCATGTATGCGTCCGTTTCAATCCCTTCATGGTCTCCGACATGCCCGATGTGCTCTCCTATGCGAAAAAAGTAAGGGTAAAGAACAGATAGAACCGCTGCCTTTCCCCTTACTTTTACCCGCCTTTTCTTTGCCTAAAAAGAAAACCCGCCTATCTGTTTTTTTACGATAAGCGAGCCGATCCAATTTCTTCAATCGTTTTTTTTACAAAACTCAACGATTCGGATCACGGGGTCTAATCTTCCACAAAAATGTAATTCCACGGATTAACTGCCCGACCATTGTGCCGCACTTCATAGTGAAGATGGGGCCCGGTGGATCGTCCCGTGCTTCCCATTTCAGCAACCTTTTCGCCCCGCCGGACCCTTGCTCCGCGTTTCACCATGGTTTTGGACAGATGCCCGTACAGCGTTTTGTACCCGTACCCATGATCTATGATCAGATACCTTCCCATCCCCCGGCTATATCCCGTAGCTTCGACGACTCCGTCC
>MVCQ01000179.1 GCA_002059205.1 Candidatus Latescibacteria bacterium 4484_107 | reverse complement strand
AAAAAGCTGGAGCATGCTTGCGGGAAAGAAACGCTCCGCAAACATGTCGGAAGAACCGAAAAAGGGGAAAGTCCCCCCCCACTTTATCCTTTATCCTTGCTCCCTTATCCTTTATCCTTGCTCCCTTATCCTTTATCCTTGCTCCTTGAACAGACTGAAATGGGGTGAAAGATGAAGAGACGAATCCTTTTTGTGGATGATGAACCGAAAGTGCTCCAGGGTTTGCAGCGGACGCTCCGCGATCAAACCGACGAGTGGGATATGACCTTCGCCTCCAGCGCTACCGAAGCCACGGAACGGATAGCTCAGAGCGGCTACAACGCGGCCCTGCTCGATGTCAAAATGCCCGGAAAGAACGGGCTGGAACTGCTGGCCGAGATCAAGGCCGACGCTCGAACCCGGGATATGGAGGTGGTTAGGCTCACGGGCATGCGGGACCAAAGCCTGAAACGCCGGGCTCTTGACCTGGGCGCCGCCGACCTGGTGAACAAGCCGGTGCTGAAAGAAGACCTCGTGGCGCGTCTGAACAACGTGCTGCGTATGAGAAGAGACCTATCACGACGAACTGCAAGCCCAGAACGCGGTATTAGAGCAACAGGTCATCCAGTTTAAAAGATGGAGCTAGGTTTCTTCTGCCCGATGACTCGAAGGCACGGGAGAAGTTGAAGCAAATAACGCGTGCCGGGATGATCGTACAGCAGATCCTCAGATTTGGCAAACAGACCGAAGCGTCTCGTGCGCCGTGCAATCTGGGACCGGTTATTGATGAGTGTCTGGAGCTTCTCCGACCCGCTCTCCCGGAGGGGGTAGCTGTCAAATGGAAAGGTCCGGAAACCGACGCGCTTATCCAGGCCGACGCAACCCAGATGTATCAAGTGCTGATGGATCTCTGTATCGATGCGGGCCATGCCATGAAGCATGGAGGAATGCTGAGGATTTCGCTTATTGAAACGGAACTGGACACAGATTCCATACCGCCCGACCACGAAGAAATTCGTCCCGGCTCCTTCTTGCGATTGGAGGTATCCGATACGGGGGACGGGATGGCCCGGTTACCGTAAACCGCATCTTTGAGCCGCTATTTACCACCAAGGGTTCTCAGGGAGGCACCGGCCTTGGGCTGTCCGTGGTCCAGCGGATTGTAAAGAACCATGGAGGGCTGGTAACGGTCGAAAGCACCCGGGGAGAAGGGACTTCCTTTTTCGTCTATCTGCCCCTCCCCTGAACTACACCGTGTCCCGTCGGGCCGGAAAGGATGGAGCGAAGTGATGCCGGACAACAAGCGCGTGTTATTCGTAGATGACGAGCCGAGAATTTTGGACGGTCTTCGCCGTATGCTGCGCCCCATGCGCCACCAATGGGACATGGCGTTTGCGGGGAGCGGGCCGGATGCGCTGGATCTGTTGGCCAGGGAACCCTTTGATGCGATCGTAACGGACATGCGTATGCCCGGTATGGACGGCGCCCAACTCCTGAAAGAGGTCATAAAACGATATCCCCGGATGATACGCATTGCCCTGTCGGGGCAGACGAGTAGCGAAACGATGTTTCAGGTCAGTGGTATGATACACCAGTATCTGTCCAAGCCCTGCGATGCAAAAATATTGAAGTCTGCGCTGGTCAACGCTTGGACTGTGCGGGATCATCTGGAGACCGTCGAACTCAGAGAACTGATCTCGCAGATAGAGACGCTGCCCAGCCTGCCGTCTCTGTACCAGGAAATCGTGGAGAGCGTTCAATCTAACAAATCTTCGTCTAAGGAGGTGGGACGAATTGTTTCCAAGGATATAGGCATGACGGCCAAGATCCTGAAGTTAGTCAATTCCGCTTTTTTCGGATTTCCCCGGCATATCGCCAATCCCGTTCAGGCCGTCGTCCTTCTCGGTCTGGAAACGATCAAGAACCTGATCCTTTCGATCCATATATTCTCTCAATTTGACCAGGCCGAATTGGAAACGTTATCGCTTGACGCGCTTTGGAGCCATAGTATGGCCGTGGGGGCCTTCGCCAAACGAATTGCTAAGACAGAAAGCGCCGATCAGAAGTCATCGGATGAGGCCTTCATAGCGGGCATGCTCCACGACGTAGGTAAACTGGTGCTGGCAGCGAACCTCCCCCAAAAATATGGCGCCATGCTCGCGCTTGCTGCGGAAGAAGGGATCGAGCAGTCCGAAGCGGAGTACAGGATATTCGGCGCGAGTCACGGCGACGTGGGCGCCTTCCTTCTGGAGTTCTGGGGCCTGCCTGATCCTCTGTTCGTGGCCGCGGCCTTCCACCATACCCCTGGGAAACATTCGGACAAAGACTTCAATACACTAACGGCAGTCCATGTAGCCAATGTTTTAGAACATGAGGCAGATCCTGCAAAAGCGGTGGCTGCTGCAATGGACCGCTCTTATCTATCCGGGCTGGGTTTGACCGAACGGATTCCGGTGTGGCGGGAGAGCTGCCTCAAGCCCATTCAAGAAGGAACTCCTGGATGACTGAGAAAATTCTTCTCGTTGATGACGAACCCAATGTGCTGGCCGGCCTCAAACGCCAGTTTAGGAAACAATTCGATCTCGAAATCAGTTTGGGGGGAGAACAGGGACTCGAGCTTGTGGAAAGCCGGGGACCATTCGCGGTCATCGTATCCGACATGCGTATGCCCGGTATGGACGGGATCCGATTTCTTTCCGAGGTAAAAGAGCGTGCGCCGGACAGCGTACGGATGATGCTGACCGGAAACGCGGACATACAGACCGCCATCGAGGCCGTGAATGAGGGGAACGTTTTCCGTTTCCTCACCAAACCCTGTCCCCCGGGAGTTTTTGTCAAGGCGCTCAGCGCGGGAATCGAACAATACCGCCTGATCATGGCCGAACGGGAATTATTGGAAGAGACCCTCAGCGGCAGTGTGAAGATGTTAACTGAAATACTGAGCCTGGTCAATCCGCTGATCTTTAGCCGGGCTTCTCGTATCAGACGCTACGTCAGGCATATCGCTGTCCAACTGCAACTCGCTGACTCGTGGCAGTATGAGATGGCCGCCATGCTCTCGGAAATTGGATGCATGACGGTTCCTGTCGAAATACTCGATAAGATCGCCTTGGGAAAATCGCTGTCCAATGAGGAGCAGGAGATATTTTCCGCGCATCCCTCGGTCGGAGGCGAATTGTTGGCCCATATCCCACGGCTCGAATCCATAGCCCGGATGGTTGAAGGACAACAGCAATTATTCGAGGGTCCCATCCCACTGAAAAATATGACGCGGGAGGATACGATTGCGCTGGGAGCACATATCCTCAAAGTAGCCCTCGCATTTGACCAACTGGTGATTCGCGGTCTATCCTATGAAGCCGCCTTATCTAAGCTTGGCATCCAAACGAACATTTACGATCCGAAGGTGGTAGGGGCCCTCGAAAATCTCCGGAGGGGAGAAGAGAACGAGAAAATTATGGAGGTCCGGGTCGAAGATCTCCCCCGCAACGTTGTGGCGGTTGCTTACGAGGATATTCTTGCCAAGAACGGGCTTCTGTTGGTGACCAAAGGGCAGGAATTAACCTATCCCGAAGCTGGGCGTATCACCCGAGACTTGTGAATAATTCAGGAAAGAAGGTTGATTTGCGAAGTGCATCACCTGACACGGAAATCCTGAAACGTAAGAATGGCATGGTGTATGCTCCGGCTTCCGGGCATTTCGGTGCGAACTCCGATTACATGCGGCGACATCCTGTGGGCGGAAAGCCTATCCATCCGGTACAGGAAATATTTTCTCGACATGGCTTTTGAAATGGCAGTGAGATCACCCATTTTGACGTAGAGGTGATCCTCGAATTTTCACCGCAAAGTCACAAAGAGCGCAAAGGTCTGCTGGTAGAAAATGAGGTTTTTTTGCTCGCTTCCCGCCTTACAGTGCCGTTGGAAAAGTCTCCCCATAAACTGAGAACCCGTTTATTCCCGTTTGCCGCTTTCTAACGTTAGTGAAGGCTCGTAATGCAGCGTCCCGATTGGGGCGCTTTTTTTATGGCATAGGAATTGCATGTGAAAAAGACGAAATCTCAGATTCCCCCACTCCTTTTCACGCATCACGTTTCACGCATTGCGAGGCACTATGATCACAGAAATCATCTTCGACAAAACGAGCATCCCCGTATCCTCTAAGGTCCTGGACGCCACGGCGCTCCGCCAGCGCGTCGTGGCCAACAACGTGGCCAACGTCACCACGCCGGGCTATCGAAGGACGGAGGTTGCGTTCGAGGAGGATCTGCGCGAGGCATTGACCGGGCGGAAAATTAAGGGAACCCGCACTCATCGGAACCACATTGCGTTGGGAGGAAGAGACGTCACAACCGTAAAACCGAGGGCATTCCAGCCCGATGACAAGAGCGATCCGAACGGCATAAACAATGTGGATATTGACGTGGAGATGGGCAACCTGGCGAAAAACCAACTCCAATACGCAGTAAGCGCCCGCCTTCTCTCCGCGCGCATCCAGGCGCTGCGAGACAGCATTCGGGGACGTTAAACCATTTCGGATTTCGGATTGAAAAATCCGAAATCTCCAATCCCAAAAGGAGGATGTATGATTACCCAAGGGATATTCGGAGCCATTGACATCAGCGCCACTGGCCTGAGCGCGCAACGACGCCGCATCAACGCGGTGGCCAGCAACATCGCCAATGTGGATACCACGCAGACGGAGGAAGGCGGCGCCTACAAACGCAAGCGGGTGGTGATGCGTGCGAAAAAAGCGGACCGGCCGTTTCGGATCACCCTCGATGCCGAGGCGAACAAACTGGCCCGCACCGACCGCGCGCACTTTCCTCAGATGGAGTCGCGGGTAAGCGAAATGGCGGGGGCCGGAGTAGAAACCAATGAGTTCAGCGAGGAACCGGCGGCCCCGCGGCTGGTGTACGATCCGTCCCACCCGGACGCGGACGAGAACGGGTACGTGGCGCTTCCGGACATCAACATCGTCACCGAGATGGTGGATATGATCGCCGCTTCGAGAGCTTATGAAGCCAACGTAACCGTTATTGGCGCGGCAAAAGACATCGTGATGAGAGCGTTGGACATCTGAGGAAAAAGCAGGAAGAGGTGGAGCCTGCATTATTCATAAATTTCAGAGAAAATAAATTTCAGAGAAAACGTGATATCTCATGGAAGATGTCCCGTCAGGGACAAGATATTTGTAGCATTGGGAAATAGCCGACACCCTTCCCCAAGTCCCGTGAGGGACGAAATAACCACGACATCCACATGGTGACGAAAGGCCCATTCAGAAGGAT
>MVCQ01000178.1 GCA_002059205.1 Candidatus Latescibacteria bacterium 4484_107 | reverse complement strand
TTCGACGGCTGTGGACGAGGAAGCTACGGTCAGTCTTCCACAGGAGTATTTTCTCTACCAGAATTTCCCCAATCCCTTCAATCCCATCACAGAACTACGATACCAGCTCCCTGAAGCCTCAGAGGTCCGGTTGAGCGTCTATAATCTGCTCGGTCAGGAGGTCCGGAGATTGGTGGATGAGAAGATGGCCGCAGGCGCCCATTCGGCGCAGTGGGATGGTCGGGACGATTCCGGGAACCCTCTGGCCAGCGGAGTGTACCTCTGTCGCTTCCGGGCCGGGGATTTTAGGCAGACCAAGCGCATTGTTCTTCTGAGGTGAGTTTTGTACGTAGGTGATTAGAATCACTGATCTTACTGATATGCACTGATCACACTGATCCCTTTCCCGTCCCAGCGTCCACCTCCGGCGGTGGAGTGTGGTGGATCAGAGCCATCAGCGGGTTCATCCGTGTCATCAGTGGTTCCGGAGGTTGAGCTAAGGGGGAACCTCGTATTTTGAGGTGAGTTTATCCAATAGAAATCATTCCAGAAAAACCGTCTGAGCTTTTGTGCGTTCAGGCGGTTTTTTTGTTTGACAAGCGTGGGAATACATCGTATATTTCTCGCCTTGAGGATGATGAGCATCCGGGCGAGGGGGCATGGTCCAAAACAAAATAAAAACCGCAGGGTGCGGAGGAATTTTCAAGAGGCCTTTGCCTTTCTCCGCGCCCTCTGCGATCTCCGCGATAAGAAAAGGAGAACGACAAAATGGCCGAACAGTCTGATCTAAAATGGTGGCAAAAGCCGGTGCGGATGGCCCGTTTCGACTGCGGCGTGGATTTTTCCCCGCGTTCGGCGGAGGAACTGGAGGAGGCGGCCCGGTGGAAGAAGGAGGAGTGGCACGTCAATTGCGAGTGGGTGGTCGGAACCGTGGGAGCGGCGCCGGGGCTGGGATACGTGGCCACATTTGAAGGGGAGGGTTTGGAGCGCCTTCCAAGCTTAGAGGGGCAGGATTTGCTCCGGGCGTATCTGCCGTATGCCCGAAAATATGGGATCAAGGTGCTGGCCTATTTGAATATGCACTGGTTTTCATATACGTTCGCGGACGCGCATCCGGGCTGGGAGCAAACGCTTTCGGACGGACGGGCTTATGGACGGGTGCATCCGCTTTACGGGGACGGCACGACGTTTTGCGTGAATTCCCCCTGGCGGGAGTGGGCGTTCGGGGTGATTCGGGAGGCGATGAAGACGGGCATTGACGGGGTTTTCTTAGACGGGCCGGTGGTTTTTCCGGGGTGTTGTTCGTGTGCCTATTGCCGGGAGAAGTTTGGTCAGGTTATCCCGGAGCGGGAGGATTGGTCGGATCCGGCGTGGAAGGATTTTGTGGCGTTCCGGGAGGATTCGATGGTGGATTTCTTGCGGGAGGCGCAGGCCGCGGCGTTGCAGATCAATCCGGATGGGGTGATTTTCCTCAACGCGGGGAACTGGCATTCGGCTTCGTGGCGGGTGGCGCGAGATGTTCAGAAACTTCAGGCATATCAGCACTTCAACGGTGCGGAGGCGTTTTTCCATCCCGGTCCCAAAGATCATCCGCTCCATTTCTGGGCGATTGCGGCCAAGTATCTTCGGGCGGGCCGAAATCCGGCGGTGGTATTCGTGCATCACTGTCACGGGGGATGGCATTACATCGGGATGCCGCAGATGGAGATGGATGTGGCGACTGCGCAGATTGCGGCGTGCGGCGCGAATCCCTGGTTTGCGTATATGATGCAGCCGTCGTCGAACCAGCCCTCGAAGGCTGCGCTCGAGCGGGACATCGAGGCCGTCGGGAAGTTGTACGGGTTTCTTGAGGAGCACGAGGAATACTATACGGACGTGGAATCCGCGGCGAAGATCGGGCTGGTTATCTCCAGTCAGACGAGCCATACCTACGTTTCCCGGCTGAAGGAGATCACGCGGGAGTCCGGCACGGGACGGGAGCAGGATTTGATCGTGGACGTGGGTACCGGTCGGGAGATCGTAGATTGGGAGAAGCGGAAAAGCCTCTGCGATGACCTGACTGGTGCGGAGGTCGCGGGCACTTTTCTCGCGCTCAGCCGGGAGCATTTGCCTTTCGACGTGGTGCTCGATGAGAGGATCACGCCGGAGGGGTTGAAGCGGTACGACACGCTGATATTGCCGAATACGGCTTGCCTGGGGGATGCGCAGGTGGCGACGATTGCGGCGTTTGTGCGGAACGGCGGCGGGCTTCTGGCGTCTTTTGAGGCCGGGGGGTACGACGAAAACGGGGAGCCGCGCACGGATTCGGCGTTTCGGGAGGTGCTCGGGATCGAGCGCGTGGACCGGGCGATGGTTCCGGCGGGATACGAGGAATATCTGAAGGTCAGGGACGCGGATCATCCGGCGCTGGATGCGTTCGGCGAGGAGGAACTGCTGCCCAGACCGGTGTACGCGCTCGAAGTTTCGGCGCGTTCGGATCGGGAGACGCCGCTGATTTTTATGAATCCGATCAACGGACATTACAAGCCGCTGTGCGGGGAGTCGAAGCATCCGGCTTTGATCGCGGGACGCTACGGGAAGGGGAAGGTGATTTATTTCCCGCATCTCGTCGGCAAGGATTACGGGGAACTAAAGGGGCTGATGCACGAGAAGTTGATTGCGGATTCGGTGCGGGCGGTGCTGCCCGGTGCGCCCTGGATCGAGGTGGATGCGCCGCCGACGGTGGAGGTGGAGTTGTGGACACAGGAGAATGGGAAACGGCTGTTGATTCATCTCGTCAATAACACCGGGGATATGCAGCATCCCATGTCCCAAATCATGCCGGTGGGGCCCATACGGGTGACGCTGCACTCAGGGCCGGATTTCTACGTATATCGGCTCAGCGATAAGGAGTCGCTTGGATGTGAGGGCACGGATATGGAAACAACGACAGTGGTTCTGCCGGAGCTTGAGGTTTATGAGGTGATTGTTTGTGAGTGGTAAAACCTCACCGCAAAGGTGCAAAGGGCGCAAAGAAAGGATAAGGGTAAGGTTAAGGTTAAGAAAGACGGGGGCGAGTGGTCTCAACCTCCACCGAACCGTGAACGGAACAGCGTGGAGTTCACGGCAAAGGCTTAGTATGATTCATCTCGTCCCTGCGCTCCTGCGTGGGAACGTGAATTCAACCGTCGGCGTTACAAGTTGCCGCATTTTAGATCACATAAGAAACAACGAATGGGAGGAGTTCAAATATGGAGTGCGGTAACTGTGTTACCGCATGCACCGACGCGGTCGGTGCACTCCAAAACTCAAAACATAATGTGGAAGGAGAAAAATCATGGATGCACTGAACGCCATTCTTTCCCGAAGAAGTATCCGCAAGTACACCGCACAGCCCGTATCCGAAGAGATGGTCAGGGAACTGTTGGAGGCGGCGATGGCTGCGCCGTCCGCAGGTAACGAACAGCCCTGGCATTTTGTGGTGATGGATGACCGGGAGATTCTCGACGCGATTCCCAGGTTTCATCCGTATTCCCGGATGCTGGAAGAGGCTCCCATGGCCATCCTCGTGTGCGGCGATCTGGAGTTGCAGAAATACGAGGGCTACTGGGTGCAGGATTGCTCGGCGGCCACGGAGAATCTTTTGATTGCGGCGCAGGCGAAAGGGTTGGGAGCGGTCTGGCTGGGGGTCTATCCCATAGAGGAACGGGTGGCCGGGTTCCGAAATCTGCTGGGCGTTCCGGATCACGTGATTCCTTTTGCGCTGATTTCCAAATAAATTCCCCGCGCTACGGTTGAGAACCCCTGTGAACAGGGCTAAGAGGCGGTTGTCTCGCGGCGGTTAGCCCAATTTATTGGGCTTTGCTCAAGTAGCGGAGCGATTTATCGCCACGCGGAAAGTTCGCTTCTCTCCGGCAACGCGCGCTTGACACAGCACTGGTGCGGGTTTAGTGCTGATTGGTGCGTATTGTGGGTTGTTGCGAACGAGTTGAAACAAAACAGGTTTAGGGCTGTGAATTGAATAAAACTCTCCTCACCACGAAGATAGAGCAGTTTTTTTGTTCCTTTGTGCAGCCGGAGCGAAGTCGGACAGCTATTTAATCCTCGATCCTTAACCGGAGCGTATCGTGTCGAACTATTCGAGTCTTGATTTTCAGGCATTCATTCTTTTTTCAGTCAGGAGTTAGGTATGACCATGTTGACACCGGAACACATTTCGGACCTGTCGCCGGACCGAAGGCAGGCGATTATGAAGCGATCCATGGAGGATGTATCCGCGATCTATGAGGATATGCGGGCCATTGTGATGGACATTCGGAACCGGGGTGATGCGGTGAGTGTGGAGCACTACGGAAAATTTAAGCCGGACATCACGGCCGGGGACATCGTGGTGCGGCCGGAGGAGATCGAGCGGGCGTACGAGGTCGTGGATAAGGCGGTGGTGACCGGGTTGCGCTTTGCGGCCGAGAACATCGAGCGATTCCACAGGGCGGAACTGGAGCGGGATATGTGGTCTATGGAGGTGCTCCCCGGGGTGCTGGCCGGTCGCATCACCCGCCCGATGGACGTGGTGGGATGTTACGTGCCGGGGCGTCGGGCGTTTTATCCTTCCAGCGTGTTGATGACCATCGTGCCGGCGCGCGCCGCCGGCGTGGAGACGGTGATCGTGTGCACGCCTCCGGGCGAGGGCATGGTCGCCAATCCGGCTACCTTAGTGGCCGCGGATATTGCCGGGGCGGATCGGATATTCAAGATCGGCGGGCCGTGGGCCGTGGGCAGCATGGCGTATGGGACGGATACGGTGCCGAAGGCGGACAAGATCGTGGGCCCGGGAAATAAATACGTCACCGCAGCTAAGATGGCCGTGTTCGGGGAGGTGGATATTGATTCGCCGGCCGGACCGAGCGAGTCGCTGATCTTAGCGGATGAGACCGCGGACGCGCACCTGATGGCCCTTGATTTTCTCTCTCAGGCCGAACACGATCCGGATGCGGCCGCGGTACTGGTGACGCCGTGTGCGGAGCTGGCGGAACGGGTCTGCGAGGAGATCGAGCGGATATTCTGGAAAGCGGAACGCCAAGAGATTATCGAGCCTGCGCTGCGGAACAATTCGGCGGTGCTGATCGCAACGGATATGGAAGAGGCAGTTGCGTTCACCAACGAGTATGCGGCGGAACATCTTCAAGTGGTGACTTCAGAACCGATGATGCTGTTGCCCCGAATCAAGCATGCGGGATCCATCTTCCTCGGGCCAAACGCGCCGGTGCCGGTGGGGGATTATGCGTCGGGCACCAATCACGTACTGCCCACGGGGCAGTGCGCCCGGATGTTCAGCGGGCTGTCCGTGGATGATTTTTTGAAGCGGCCCACATTCCAGTATCTGTCCGAGGAGGGATTGCGCCATCTCGGGAAGACGGTGATTACCCTGGCGGAGGCTGAGGGACTTCCTATGCACGCAGAAACCGTGCGGGCACGACTGACAACTGACGACTGACAACAGAAAAGAGGAGATCGCTTAGCTATGACATCACGAGAAATCATCCAGCGGGTGCTGGCCTGTGACAACCCCCCCCGGATCGGGCTGACGTATTCGGACTATAACGGCGAGGCGCGCATCAACGATACAGCAGGACTGGGGCCTTCCCCGGATCCGGAATTTGACTCCAAGACCTGGAGCGATGATCGGGGCGGAACGTGTTGGAACGACGAGTGGGGTTGTACATGGCGTCGGATCGAGGGGAAGACCCAGGGCGGAGAGGTGATTGATCCGCCGATTAAAAGTTGGAAGGATCTGGAGACGTATCAGCCGCCCACCCTGGATGATCCGGCGCGGTACGAGAAGGCGGCCAGGGAGGCCCAACAGCAGCCGGATAAATATAAACTCGGAGGCATCGCCGCTTGTTCCTTCAATAAAGCCCGGTATCTTCGGAAGATGGAGGAATATCTGATGGATTGTGCGGGGGATCCGGAGATGGTGAAGCGACTCAATCGCATGGTGTCGGACATTGTGCTGCGCCAGGTGGACATTTACGCGGACATCGGCGCGGATGGCGTGTTTTTCTGTGAGGATTGGGGCACGCAGGAGCGGCTCCTCGTGAGTCCGGCTATGTGGCAGGAGGTTTTTCGACCCACGTTTGAGCGGTTGGTGGGGCGCGCGCACGAGCGGGGCCTGACGGTGTGGATGCACTCCTGCGGATACGTGCGGGATATCATCCCGGACCTGGTGGAGATCGGCGTGGATGTGTTCCAGTTCGATCAGCCGGAGCTGCATACCTTTGATTTTCTGGCTCAGTTTGCGGGCCGGGTGACGTACTGGTGTCCCGTGGACATCCAGACCACGCTTCAGACCGGCGACCGGGCGCTCATCCGCAAAAGGGCCAGGGAGATGGTGGAGACCCTCGGCGCCAAGGGAGGCGGGTTTATCGCCAAGGACTACACGGATAATATGTCCATCGGACTGGATCCGCTCTGGCAGCACTGGGGGTATGAGGCGTTTCTGGAGTATGGGAAATATGAGGCGTGAAACGGAAAACGTAAAGCGCAGAGCGTAAAGCGCAGAGCGTAAA
>MVCQ01000177.1 GCA_002059205.1 Candidatus Latescibacteria bacterium 4484_107 | reverse complement strand
CAGAAGGAGAAAAAAACGTGCGTTGAGTAATTTTCAGGAAGAGGTTGTTGGTTTTTTCTCAAAACCTCTCCCCCGTCCCCTCCCCGAAACGGGGAGGGGAGCTATTTTTCCGAAGCCGGGAAACGCATGCTCCCTCTTCCCTTGCAGGGAAGGGGGCCGGGGGGTTAGGTTGAGAATTGTGCCCCTATGTGTTCCATCTATTTCACCACAATCGTCTGATTCCGCTCCGGCCCCACGGACACGATGGAAATGGGCGGCCCGGTCAATGCGCTGATCCGCCCAAGATAGTCCCGCGCCCGATCCGGAAGTTCGTCGAAGCCGCGCACCTCCGAGGTGTCGGTCTTCCATCCCGCCATCTCCTCGTAGATCGGCGTGCATTCCGTCAACAGGCCGGGTTGCCACGGAAAATCCTCGATCCGCTTTCCGCGCACTTCATAAGCCACGCAAATGCGAATCGAATCCAACTCGTCGAGCGAATCCAATCGGGTCAGGGCCAGACTGGACAGTCCGTTGATCCGGGCGGAATAGCGCACCAGCACCGCATCGAACCAGCCGCAGCGCCGTCCTCGTCCCGTGGTGGCGCCGTATTCTCCCCACTGCTTCCGCATCCGCTCCTGAAATTCGCCCTCAAACTGCGTGGGCAAGGGGCCGCTTCCCACGCGTGTGGTATAGGATTTGACCACTCCGATCACCTCATCCATCTTCGTGGGGCCCACGCCCGTGCCCGTGCACGCGCCGCCGGCGGTGGTGTTGGAGGAGGTCACGAAGGGATAGCTTCCATGATCTATGTCGAGAAACGTCCCCTGCGCGCCCTCGAAGAGGATGCGTTTTCCGTCGGTCATGGCCCGGTTCAGATACAGCGAGACGTCCGTCAGGCAGGGCACGATCCGCTCGCCCAGCGTCATGAACTCCTCCGCGATCGGCTGCTCATCGAAGGGCTCATGTTCATACAGAGCGGCCAATATCCGGTTTTTCTCCCAGAGGTTCGCCGAAAGCTTCTCCCGAAACAGCCCGTGATCCAAGAGATCCCCGGCGCGAATGCCCGTCCGGGCCGCCTTGTCCCGATAGCACGGCCCGATGCCCCGGCCCGTAACGCCGATCTTCCCTTTGCCCTTGCTCTCGTCTATGAGCCGGTCCAGCAGCTTGTGATACGGCATCACCAAATGCGCATGCGGGCTGATGAACAGACGGCCCTCGAGCGAGATGCCCTCGGCCTCCAGTTCCGCGATCTCCTGGATCAGGCCCACCGGGTCGAGCGCCACGCCGTTTCCGATCACGCAGATCTTGTCCGGGTGCATTGCCGCCACCGGGATCTGATGAAATACGAATTTCCGATCCCCCACGATCACCGTGTGCCCGGCATTGGCGCCCCCCTGAAAGCGCGCCACGATGTCGGCTTCTCCCGCGAGATAATCCACGATCTTGGCTTTGGCCTCGTCGCCCCACTGCGCTCCTACAACCACTTTCGTTGACATAAAAACCTCCCTGGAATAATGTACGAAGTTCAAGAATTTCGTGAAAGGTGATGCGTACTGCGTGAAGCTTAAAACGTAAAGCGTGAGCGTAAAACAATATCCAAATACGTGCGGACGATTCGCGTGAGACAAAAACAAGCGTTGAGGAAAATCCGCACCGCGTCACAAAAAAACTCCGGACGCCCGTCCGAAGGTACACCGAATAATACGATAAGTCGCGAACTTTGTCAAGTGGAAAGTGGAGGCGAAGACGGTTTTCCGTCCCGAAATAACACGCGCCGCATTTTCCCTTTGACAATCGGGACACACTTTGGTATATTGGATGCGTGGACGGGAAGCGAAATCAAACGGCAATTTCACCGCGGAGACGCAGAGGACGCGGAGAAAACCCACAGGCAGGATTCTTGAACCAACCGCAAGGACGGTGTGACTCCCTTGTGCCCTCACTTTCTCACTGTCAAGCTTTCTCACTTTCTTTTCCGTTGAGGATAACAAGGAGAAAATCGCATGCAGGATACCATAGGTGTACTGGATTTCGGCGGGCAATACACGCATCTGATTGCCAATCGGATACGGCGGCTGCGGGTGTATTCCGAGATCGTATCTCCGGACAGCGACTCGGACCGGCTTCGGACTTTCAAGGGATTGATCCTCTCCGGAGGGCCGTCGAGCGTGTACGATGCGGATCAGCCCTCGTTTAATCCAAACCTTTTTGACCTAAGCATGCCGGTGTTGGGCCTCTGCTACGGACACCACCTGATGGCTCAGCGGCTCGGAGGCGAGGTTCGGCCGGGGCGGACGAAGGAATACGGCACGGCGCAGCTGGAGATTCGGGAAAAAACGGGCATTCTTGAGGGATTGGAGGACTCGGAGACGGTGTGGATGAGCCACGGGGATTACGTGGCCCAGGCGCCGCCGGGATTTCGGGTGACTGGAAGCACCGTCTCCTGTCCCATCGCGGCGATGGGCGATCCCGAACGGAATCTGTACGGACTCCAATTTCATCCGGAGGTGACGCATACGCCCAAAGGGATGCGGATGCTGGAGAACTTCGTGACCCTGTGCGGCTGCGAGCGAAACTGGACGATGGGGAATTACATCGAGTCTTCCCTGCAAGCCATCCGGGATCGGATGGGCGACCGGAACGTGTTCCTCTCCCGGATTTTCTGTCCGCACTCAGGGGCGTGGTGCATCCCGAAGAGAAACGCCGGATCATCGGAACCCAGTTCATCGAGGTGCGGGACAGGGCGATGGAGCAGCTTGGGCTGGATCCGGAGCAATGGATCTTAGGGCAGGGCACAATCTATCCGGACACGATCGAGTCCGGAGGCACGAAGAACGCGGCGGTGATCAAGACGCACCACAATCGGGTGGCGCTGGTGGAGGAGTTGATCGCCCAGGGCAAGGTCATCGAGCCGCTGTCTCAGCTTTACAAGGACGAAGTGCGCGAGGTCGGAGAGCGATTGGGGATTCCCAAATCGCTGGTATGGCGACATCCGTTCCCCGGACCGGGCTTGGGCGTGCGCGCGCTGTGTTCGGACGGTTCTGAGTCGCTTGGCGAGGCGGAGCGAAGCGCGGAGGCGGCCGCGCAAGAGATCGCCCGAAAAGCGGGACTGGACGCCCGGATCCTTCCCATCAAAAGCGTGGGCGTTCAGGGCGATTTCCGCACGTACGCGCATCCGGTCGCCTTGATCGGAACGACGGATTGGCGCACGCTGGAAAGCGTATCCACGGAGATCACCAATCGGATTCCCCAAATCAATCGTGCGGTCTTCCTGCTTCGACCGGACACGCTTCCTCCGCTATTTGTCAAATCCTGCCATCTGACGAAGGAACGGCTGGACCTGTTGCGCGAAGGCGACGCCATCGCGATGCATGCTCTCGAAGAACACAGTCTGATGGATACGATCTGGCAGATGCCCGTGGTCTTGATCCCGCTTTCCCCGGATGGCGAGAAGGAAAGCATCGTGCTGCGTCCGGTCGTTTCCAGGGAGGCGATGACGGCCCGTTTCTCCGAGATTCCGATGGACGTAGCCCTGAAGATGGCGGACAACATCTCCGCGCTTCCCGGGATCGAGGCGGTCTTCTACGACGTCACGCACAAGCCCCCCGGGACCATTGAGTGGGAATAAGAACGATGGGGCCTGTTGCTCCACCTCATGAATTTTGCAGGTTTGCCGTTTTCTTTATGATGTATTTTGGAGGACTCGATGTAGTGCCTGTGAAATGTCTCTAAGCTGTATTTTTTCTTGACATCCTCAATCCTATTTCGTATCTTTGACCCTACTCCTTCAGAAAGGGCCAAAGCCATGTTCCTCAGAGAAAAAAATCAAAAAAACAAAACTCCCTGTCCTGCAACTGGTTGTAAATATTCGTCAGGGCGATAAGGTTTCTCAGCGGCTCATCGTCTCTCTCGGAACGCATCTTCCTGTTTCAAAAGAGAACGGAAAAGTGTTTATACGATTTGACAAACACCTATTTTGAGGGATCATGCCCAAGCAATCCGAAAGCGCAGTTCAATAAAAACCAGAAAGAGAAACGAACCGATTGCCGTCAAATTGTCATTGCGCTGGTTTTGGATCAAACGAGAGGGAGCAGAAACATTTTTGCTCTGTAAGATATTTGACACGTAAGTAACTAAAAAACAATAAGTTGGGTTAAACGCAGGCGAAATCCCGGTTCCGGGGGACATTGTTTTTATCCGTGTTCATCCGTGAAATCCGTGTCCCATTGCTCTTGAGCTTTATGGTCTCTGCGGTGGTAATAAAAAGGCCCTTCTGTGGGATTACGCAGGAGGGCCTTTTTATGCACGATCCGGAAATCAACCGATTGAAACTCGACAGCCTTCCCCCACGGATCGAACCTCCCACGAATCCCCGGACTTGGTCGCCGTCGCCCAATTCAAAACCTCGGCCTCATCGCCGACTCCGTAGTCGTACACAAAGAATTCGCTCCCCTCGGGATAGGAGACTCTGAGCGTTGCTTCGTTCGCCTCCGGATGCGCCTCCCGGTCTATGTGGACATCGTGCGGCTGGTTGTAATAGGCGATGATACCGGTGATGCCCCGGATCGCGAAAGCGCCTCCTCCGGAAGCATTCTCCACCGTGGCCCCGACGTACTCGGAGTAGCGATCCACAAAGGTTCCGTCGCCTTTAGGCACGAGACCGGCGAAGACCATCTGGCCGCAGCTTTTCAGAATGCCGTCTGCCACTCCGGTGACTTTCCCTGCGCCGATGCACGAGTCGAAGTCGAGTGTCAATTTCCACGCGCCGTCCGCCAAAGCCTGAGCGGAAACAATCGTGTACATCGCGCTGTGCCGCCGGTTGTGGAAACGGATGCGCTGGCCCGCAAGATTCAATTTATCTGGAAATCCCTCGATCCGCACCGTGCGCCGCGCGCGATCCACCGCACTAATTTTACCCCGAAGGATTGCGGCGTTCAGTTTGAGTGAAAAGTCCCCGATCCGCGCGAACGTGCCTCCGAAGAGCACCACACGGTTCGGACGCCCGGCGGATGAAGTGGCCACCGCGTATGCTGCGTCCGTGGAAAATCCTTCCGCTTCGACCACCCGTGCGGAGTACCCCGGCTGCATAACGATCAGCTCGGTTCCGCCTTTGCGCTTCACCTGGATACAAACCGGCTCGAACGCACCGTCTTCGGATTTTGCATTTTGCATTTTGCATTTTGCATTTTGCACTTCGCCCTTCGCGTCCGTTTTCGCCTCAAGGCGTTGGGCGCTCGTTATCACCGCCTTGGAGCCGCGCGGCTCGATGACGGTAACGAACTGGCTGGAGAGCCGGTTCTCCTCCGTCCGCAGCACGAAGGTGTTGGAAAGCGATTCGTCCCCTTTCCGCGAGAGGTAGGCCATTTTGAGCTTGTATTGCTCCGGGTTGGCCGGGGGACGGCCGTCTCCCGCCTCGAGCAACGTGCCCTCCTCCGGCAACGTGATGAAACGCACGCCCGCGCTGTCGGTCGAATAGGTGATGCTCGCGGGTCCATCTAACAGCCCGCGTGAGACGTTGGTGATCATTGAAAACGGGTCCAGCGCGCTTTCGCCGAGATCATCTACGTAGGGTTTCCCATAATGGCCAGTCGGATCGCCCAGCGTGCCGCCGGACTGTTTTTTGAGTCGAACCCCAGAAAGCGAGGCGCGTCCCTGCGGCCCGTGGATCGCCAGGTGGTGCTCGATTCCGCCCCGGAGCCGGAACACATCCACCACGTAGAAATCCTCCTTTGAAACGTCCACGAGCATGACGAAGCGCCGATACACATCTACCTGCGGAGTCGGGCGACCGTCGGTGGGACGGTGATAGGATGGCTGCTCCTCCAAGTCATCGTCCGCTCGGTGCGAGGTGATCCGGTAGGGCTCCTGCTCGAGGTCCACCAATTGCACCGGTCCCGCATCCACGAACGCGTGCGCCATCCCAACATCCAACTTGCATCCCCAGTGGTGGTGCCGCTCCGGGTCCTTGCGATCCACAATCGCCGTATTGTGCCCGAAGATATTCGACTCCCACGCAGCTCCGAGCTTCCACGACATCGGGTAGCCTAACTCAGGCATCAAATCCTCTCCGCGCGCAAACAGGCTCAGGTTCAACGGATCGTTGTGCGCGTGCGTGCGTGGCGCGCCGTAAAACAGCGTCACCACTCCCCGATGCTCGCCTCGGCCTCTCCTCAGAATCGCGGCTTTGTATCCGTCCCGAATCTCGCTTGTTTTCTCCATATGAGCGAGAACAGTTTCCGCGTCGGCCCGGATCTGCTCGTCCATCGGCTCCCGGTCGAGCGCGTGAAACACAGAGCCGTCCGGTTCGATCAATGCAGGCGCACAGGACGGATCTCCAAACTCCCGATACGCGCGATCCATGAGCTCCTTCGACACCATATTATGCGTGATTTTCCAATGGCTCTTCGGCGTGCCCGGACTTCCGCCGGTATCGGCAATCCGGATGGGAAAGCGATTTAGACAGATCATCGCGGCATAGTGGTTGATAAACTCCCTGAGTCTCGGATGATGCAGGAAATCGGGAAATTTTTTCTCCGGCAACTCGTCCGGATGCCGGAGACGCAGACGCTCCATGATCACTCCCGCTTCGAGAATTTCGCTGCGGCAATGGGCGTCGTACGAGGGGCTTTCGAAGCTGGACCCGTCCTTGTGGATGACGTTAGCGAAAAAATATCGCTCCGGGCCGGGGGCCTTCTCATAAAGCCAGCGGATGATGTCTAAGGAATTGGGATGCCGGTCGGAGAAGTCATCCAGCACGGAGGCGACGGTGGTGAGCGCTTTTTGCACCGTGCCGATATTGGGGCTGACCACGCGGTCGAAATGGGCCTGAATGCCGGGCAGCAGGAGATGTTCCTCGATGTAAGCCCGGTATGCCTCCGCCGAGGCGATCTCCGGATTGCGCCGGCGAATGAAGTCCACGATCCCCGGATCCTCGTCCAGCGCATCGAAAATAGTATCGTACACGATGGCATGCTTGCGAAGCGCCTCCGAGGACCAGATTCGGTCGCTGAGCATCCCGGAATAAACGCCGTAGGAGCCGTCGAAACAACGATCCCGCCGGTCGGTCGAATTGGGGTATTCCTCCGCGATTCGGTAGAGGATCAGCGCGGCCTTGCGGGCGTATTCGAGATCGCCGGTCTGCTCATACATCTGGGCCAATGCGACCATCCCCGGTACGATATACATAATATATGCCCGATGGCAATATTCGCCCAAAAAGTAGTAGCGCTGTCCGTTTTGCACATAGCCCGTGCCGTCATCGGGAAAATCCCCGCTCGTCCGGTCGCCGGACCCAAAATCATTCGACGGGTAGAACTCTCCCTCCACCGAGCATTTCAGCTTGTAGGGGTGGTTCACCGGATCAATCACCCAGCAATACCTGGGGTCGGGGCCTTTGGCCTTGATCTCCGTCCCGTGGACCGGACAGCCCGCCAACTCGTTGGCCAGTCCCACCCACTTGATGCTTGCCGTGGGCATCAGAGCATACACCTTCTCGTCGTTCAGATCGGCGTACGGATGCTGAGTCGCCATTTTTTTTGCCCATTCGTGCGTGGCAAGATTCTGCCGGATCGTCTTCCGAACCGCGTCCGTGCTGAAGGTTCGGTGTTGCTTTCGGGATTGCATCGGGACCCCCTGTAAAAAATGTAGGGGCACCATGCATGGTGCCCCTACTACGTCATTGCACATACAAACCTCAGATGTGCTCTAATGGTTTGGCATGCCCGAAGACCGGGACCGGCCCATCGCCGGGAGCCGCCCAGCGCACGGCGTTCGTGATCACCCGCAGCACGTCGGGATGATAGTAAATGGGGAAGGTTTCATGGC
>MVCQ01000016.1 GCA_002059205.1 Candidatus Latescibacteria bacterium 4484_107 | reverse complement strand
ATCCCGGTGCTCCACAGAGACTGAGGCAAAAACCTCCGAATCCTGTTCAGGAAGGGATCGGTGACGCGGTATAAAAACTGCACAATGGGATTGTAGGGATCAGGCTGAATCCACGATACAAAAGCCCGGATGATGATCACCCACATATAAAGACCGAGCATGCCATCCACAAGACCAACGATGCCGTTGTAAAAGTGGCCGAAATCAAACATAATGTCTTTCTCCCTGGGGCGAAAATAGTGGGGGAATCCAAAAAAAGTTGCCATCACGAAGTAGCAAATATAGGCAGAAAAGGCCGGCTATGCAAGAGAAAAATCCAATCGTTCATGGAAAAGGGAACAAGCGTGGCCACCCCGGATGGGGTCGAAGATAATCGGAGAAATGGGGAGGGAAGCTGCGGAGCAGGGGGAGGCATCCATTGGCGGCGGGATCAGGGGAGTGCGGCGCGCCCGACCGGACCATTCCGATAGCATCCGTACAAACAAAGGCGCCGTCACCACGCCCCTGACAAAAGGAACCCGGGGAAGCATGAAAAAGCGAAGGCGCGTTTCCCACGCAAAAAAAGGCTTGCTCTTTTTCATCATTCTTCCTATATTTGGAAACTCTATTCGATTCAAAGACCATTTTTCTCAGGAGGCTCCCATGGCACGAAAATGCGACATCTGCGGGCGGCAGGCCCAGAACGGAAATTCGGTGGCCCGTAGAGGCGCACCCAAACGCACGGGCGGCGCAGGCCGAAAGATTACCGGCATTACGCATCGGAAATTTCAATTGAATCTGCAAAAAGTCCGGGCGGTGATTGACGGAACTCCGCGGCGTATCAGAGTATGCACACGCTGCCTGCGCTCCGGGAAGGTGACGAAGGGGTAATTAATACGGCGGGCGCTGATTTCCATTGATCCCCATTTCTCCGTATCCATGCTGTCGGGAGGCATGCGGATTCATGTCATCAGCGGAAATATCAGTGTCAACAGGGCTAAGGCGACGGTCGCTATGTGATCGCCGCCTTTTTTTTGGCGCTCCACCACACCGACTTTAAGCATGAAATACAACAACTTATTCTATTAGCTCCCCGTGCGAGTGGGAGGTCTCACTTTCCCACTTTCTTCTTTGTTTTGCCGTCTCAGGCCAACGCACTTTCCATCCCGGAATCCTGGACGAACAGGCAGGAGGTGTGGGTCAGACGAATTCTATTACGCATCGGCTCGCACAGGATTTCCTTTCCAATCCCGAAGATGCTAATATCTGCAGGGGGCGCGGCCTGAACACTTTCCTGAAACGTGCCTACCAGCACGTGGGGGACTGTCTCGGCAGGCATTCTGGCCTGCTCGCTCAGCCGATTCAAAAATCGCCGGAGTCTTTCCATCTCCTGTTTCGTTTTCGCCGAGGTCAGCAGATTGATCCGCCCCCCCCAGTTCCGCTGCAACTGCAGAGAGAGGAGAATTGCTAAGTTCCAGTTCGGACTCTTGTCCCTCAGCCAAAGGTTGATTACTCTCGCCATCCCGAAGGCCGCCCGGGGATGCTGTCTCAGGAGAATCACCCCTAAGCCTTCCTGCTTCGCCCTGGTGACGATCTCGATCAACTGAGGATCCTTGTCGGGATGGTCCCCCATAGTGAGAAAAATCGTATTGGGACGGAAGAACCCCGCTTTGAGCATCTGCATCACCACGGTGGCGCCGGAGAGGAAATCCTCGGCCTCCACCACCGCGGAGGTGGTCAGCACGTCCTCCCGCTCCAACGGGGCGATCAGAGCCCTCAGATCCCTCTCGATCTCCTCAGTCCTCGGCTGCTGCACGGTGAACGCGGACACGCTTCCGTTGGGGAAGGTGATGTCCCGGATAAAATGAAGGGGCCCGCTCCATATTTTCGGATCCTCAATGGGTACTAAAAGATCGGGCTTCCAGGTCTTCTCATATTGGGGATATCGGGACGCGGTGCGCACGGCCCATCCCGCAATCGCCAAAAACATCCCTCCCCGGACGTCCCCCCATTCCGCCTTCAAGCCTCTGCGCATAAGCACCCCATAGATCCCGATGATGATAATCACGGAGACCACGCTGAAAAGCGGATTCACGAGAAACATCGTGAGCACACATCCCACGCCTCCGATAAGGGAGACCGACTTAGGGACCCGGAAAGTGGGCCGGAAACTTACAATCCCCAGGCTTTGCTCGACAAACACCACGAAATTGATCATCCCATACGTGATCAGAAAAAACATCGTCAGCAGAGGCGCGATCGTATCCAGTGTTCCCACCAACAGACAGACTTCGATGATAATTCCGGTAACGATCACCGCATTCCGGGGATCGCCCTTCGGGGTTTTTCGGGCAAAGAAGGAGGCGAAAGGAACGATCTTATGCTCGCCGAGAGCGGATAGAATCCGGGGGGCACCGACCATACTTCCCAACGCCGACGAGAGCGTCGCTCCCCATAAGCCCAACATAATCGCCCATCCCCATCGGGCCAGGTCCATCATAATCAAGGAATTGGCGCGCAATGCCTCCGAATCCGCCCGCAGGTCTAAAAAATACGCCAGAGCGAGATAGATCACCAGGGTTGCAAAGATAGACGTCATGATGCCCATCGGGATATTTTTCTTCGGGTCCTTCAGATCCCCCGACATATTCACCCCGGCCATCATCCCGGTTACGGCGGGGAAAAAGATCGCATAGAGCTGCCAAAAGCTTGCATCCTGAAAATTTCCCCAGACCACCACGTCGGACGACGCGTCCCCGCCCCCTGTGAAAAAGGAAAGCAGGGAAAAGCCGAGGACCGCCATGATGAAATACTCCACCTTGATCGCCAGATCCGCGCTGATGATGGAGACCACCAATAACCCCCCCCAGGCGAGGGTGGCGACGATGTGGGGATTGTGTCCGGGGAAGATGTAGAGCCATCCCTCCGTGAAGCCGATGATATAGAGCGCGGCGGAGACCGTTTGCGCAAGATACAACGGAATCCCGATACTCCCCCCGGCTTCCAGTCCCAGCGACCGGGCGATGATGGAGTACGCCCCGCCCTCTCCGATCCGGATGTTCGTCACCATGGACGAGAGCGCCAGCCCGGTGCAAATGGTGATCCCGCGCGCGATCAGGATAATCAGCGCCGCGCCCCCGAATCCCGCGTTGCCTACGACCCAACCCTCCCGGAGGAACATAATCACGCCCAAAATCGTCAGTACGCTCGGCGTGAATACCCCCCCGAAGGTTCCGAATTTCTTGCGAGTTTTATCGTGTGTTTTTTCGGCCATTTTGTTTCCCGGCGATTGAGGATTGGCTAATTGGTGGGGGGGGGGAAATTCCTGTGAGCGCCCCTATGCTCTACTCACGGTTTCACTACTCGTTATTCATTCTTCATCGCTCATTGCTTGGTTATCCTGTACGTGGGATAGGCGAAGTCCACATTCTTCTCCGCCGCGAAGTCCTCCAGGATCCCCCGACTGATCTCGTCCGCGCCGGTGCGCCGCTGCCAGGCATCCGTCATATACCGCAGGGTGAGTTCCACGCCGCTGTCGGCGATGGTCACGTACACGATGGGGGTGAGCTTGCCCTGACGGATCATGTAGCGTTTTGACATCCGTTGAAGCCGTTGCTCGACGATGGCCTGATGCGCTCCCGCTTCTTTCCGGGCGTGCTTGAGGAGAATCGCTTTGGCCTTCTTCCAGTCGCTCTCATACGTGACGAGCACTTTGATCTCGTTCCAGATGAACTCGAAATCTCTGGAATAATTATGAAGCGGCTGGCTGAAAACGTTCCCATTGGGACAATAGACGATCCGACCGGTGCTCTGATCCGCATCCACCCAATTGCCGATCTCCAACATCAACGTATGGAATACGCGCACGTCTATTACGTCGCCTTTGATCCCCCCCCATTCGATGCGATGGCCCGCTTCGAAGGGCTTGGCCACTACGATGAAGAGCCATCCGATCATATTGAGGATGACCTGATGAAGCGCCACGGCGAGTCCGGCTCCGATCAGCCCGATGGCCGTGCCCAGCGCGCCGAGCCGCTCCATCCACGCCCAGGCCGTGACCGCCGCTCCTATGCACACGGCGAAGTAGTACACGCGCTTGCGCCACCGGTACCGCGTCTCTACGTCCGAGATCGTGGTGTTGATGATCCGCACGATCCCGAGGGCCGTTAGGTAAACGACGATCCACACCACCGCCGAAGTGACTATTTTCGAAACCATCTGACTGTCGAAGTTCATCGTACTTCCTCCGGGGGAAAGGAAAACGCCGCAAAGGCTATTGACTCGGATTAGTTACAAGTCTTGGATGATGCGATCCGGCTTCAGCCTTTTCTCAAAAAATAGCGTTTTGAAACCGAAAATCTAAAATATTTTGCCGCACAAGAACAAAGGAGGATCTTGGGCAAATCTGTGAATCATAGAGGGTAGATGTCCCGTTAGGGACAGGATATTTATAGCATTGGGAAATAGCCGATAGTCTTCCCTAAGTCCCGTGAGGGACGAGATATACACATATCTGAGAAACGTTTTGCATGGGAGTCTATTGGATAAATATGCCGTCCCTATGGGACTGGGGAATGGTTCTTTGGTTTGTTTTGCTATAGCTGTTTTGTCCCTAACGGGACAGAACCCGGATTATTTACGAGTCCTGGATAACGGCAGCATTTTATTTCGCAGCCTGGGTATAATACCCCGCCCCTTGGGGCGTTCAATACTTTTATAGATACCCCGCTGCTTGCGGCGGGGTAGTTCATTTTGATTCGTGAAACGCGAAAAGCAAGGCCGGGAAGAGGAGAAGGAACCTCCCGCAGGTTAGAAAACCTGCGGGAGGTTGTTCATAATCGGTGCTAAGACGATCCCATAAAATACGATAGATGGGCGCAAAATGCAAGCGAAATCCTTTGCACCCAAAAAAAACGCCGGAGCCAATCTCCTCCGGCGTCTATGAGCACTTTGTGGTTCGGCAGAGCCAGATCATGGCTCGTTTCACTTCCGTCCGATCAGATAGAGGCACGGCACCACGTACAACACGGCGGGAATCTCTACGAGCAGCCCCCCGATGGCCGCGATGGCCATGGGTTGGAGCATCTCGCCTCCTCCGGCCCAGTTGAGGGCCAGCGGCAGGAAGCCGACCACGGTGGTCAGGGTGGTCATAATCCTCGGCCGGAACCGGAGACGGCTGGCCTCGACGAGGGCCTCGCGGACGGGCATCCCCTCAGTGCGCAGACGCTCCACAAAGCTGAGAAGCAGCACGCCGTCGCTGATCAGGGCCGCGGTAACCACCAGCGTTCCGATGATCACGGGAACCCCGAGCGCCATTCCCGTGAGGTAGAGCGCGCCGATCATACCGGCCAGCGGAAGCGGCAGGGCCATCAGCACCAAGAGTGGCATGGAGAAGGACTCGAACTGAACGCCCAGCACCACGAAGGCCAGAAAGAGGGCCAGGATCAAAATGAGGCCGATGTCGCCGATGCCCTCCGCCATCAATTGGAACTGTCCCCCGTACTCCACCGTATATCCCTCCGGAAGGGCCAGCGATCCGGCCACCTTACGATGCACGTCGGAGACGACCTCCCCGACGGTCCGTCCATCCACATATCCGCTGACCGTGACCTGCTTGACCTGACCTTCCCGGGCGATCTGAACCGGTCCCAGAACCGGCGTGACCCGGGCCACCTCATAGAGATAGTGAGACGATCCTCCGGGGACGGACAGCGGGAGCTGTTCGATGTCCCTTTTTTCGGAAAGCCGGTCTTCCGGGACCAGGACCCGTACGTCGGTCGTTTCCCCGGCCTCCCGCAGATGGGTGCTCACGATGCCGCCGATCAGGGATCGGATCTGGGCCGCCACCTGTTGGACGGTGAGTCCGAGTCCAGCGGCCCGATCCCGATCCACTTCGACGGCGAATTCCGGTTTGTTGATGTCGAGCGAACTATCCAGATTGATCAATCCGGGGATCCCCCGCATCGAGGACGCCACCGCGGACGCCAGACGGCCCAGTTCGCTTAGCTCGGGGCCTCTCAGCTTCACCTCCACGTCCGGCTTGCGTCCTCCGCGAATCCCCTTGACCTTGGTATGCATCACCTTGACCATCGCGCCAGGAGGTCGAGCCTTGGCTATGCGGCGGGAAAGCGCTCGGATGGTTTCAAAGGTGGAACCCGGACGTTTGCCACGAGGTACCAACTGGAGGCTGATCTCTCCCTCGTGCGCGATCTCCTGCGTAGATAATCCCAGGCTCCGCCCGCCCACGAGGGTATAGGCGCGCGCCACCAGCGGATCGTCGAGGACCATCCGTTCCAGACGGACCAGCACCCGATCCGTCTCGGCGATGGCCGTGCCGGTGGGCATCACCACCTTGATGGTGACCAGCCCGTCGTCCATCTCCGGCAGAAACTCGGTGCCCACCTGCCTCAGCAAGAACATCCCGCCCACGACGAAGAACAAGGACAGAAGCAGCACGAACCAGCGTAGCCGCAGACCGCCCGAAAGCGAGCGAGCGAACCCGGACGTCAGCCGGTCCAGCCACCGTCTTGTGGGGCTCACATCCCGTTTCAGCAGTTTGGCGCTGAGCATCGGCGTGATGGTGAGCGCCACGATCAGGGAGACGACCACAATGCCGCCGACCGTCAGGATCAACTCCCGGAACAAGAGGGAGATCATGCCGGAGACGAGGAGAAAGGGGACGAAGAGCGTCAGGACGGTGAGGGTTCCGGCGATCACCGGCAGCGCCACTTCCCGAGCGCCCTCCGCGGCTGCGTCGTTCCGATTCGAAAGATCCGCTCCGGTTCGGGCGATGTTTTCCATCACCACGATGGAGTTGTCCAGCACGATCCCCATGGCTACGACCAGTCCCCCCAACGAGAAAATATTCAGGGAGAAGCCGCCGAGTTTCATCAAAGCAAAATTGCCCACCAGCGTCAGCGGCAGGGCCACCAGCATCACGAGGATCTGTCGGAGGCGGCCCATAAAAAGATAGACGGACAGGATGACCAGCACGCCGGCCGCGATGGCCGAACTTCGGACCCCCGAAATGGCATCCGAGATCGTTTCCGCCTGATTCTGGATCGTCTCGATGCGCATACCCGGAGGCAAAATTCGTTGCATCCGCCCGATCTCCTGCTGCGCCATCCGGGCGACTTCCACGGTGTTGGCGGTCGCCTGCTTGAAGATACTGATGCGCACGCACGGCGCGCCGTTGAGTCGGGACATGATCCGCTGTTCGCGATGCCCGTCCTGTACCTTTGCCACGTCGGCCAGACGCACGGTGCGGCCGTCCGGCTCCCGGCGGAGGATGGTCTGTCGAATCTCATCGAGACTCTGGAATTCTCCGGTCGTTCGGACGATAATCTCTCTTGGACCCGAGGTCACCCGTCCGCCGAGGCGTTCCACGTTGGATTCCGCGAGGAGAGCGGCCACCTGAGGGGCGGACAGGCTGTACGTCCGCAGCCGACGCGGATCCAAGAGGACCCGGATCTCCCGCTCCAGCCCGCCCACGATCTCCGTGCCCCCCACGCCCGGTACAGCGATCAACCGGTCCTGAAGCACGTCCTCGACCCAGGTGCGAAGCCGGACCGCGTCCATCTCGGCGGAGGATACGGCCAAATCCACGATTGGCAACTGGGAGGGGTCGGCCTTGAAAATCAGGGGCGGTTCCACGTCCGTGGGCAGACGGCGCTCGGCGAGGCGCATTTTGGCCAATACGTCCTGATAGGCCACGTTCATATCCGTGCCGTATCGGAAGGTCACATCGAGCGAATACACCCCTTCGATGCTCGTGGATTCGAGGGCATCGAGGTCGTCCACCGTGCTCAACACCTGCTCCAACGGCTCGGCGATGTCGTTCTCGATCTCCCCGGGCGTCGCGCCCTGCCAGAAGACCTGCACCTTGATGACCGGATAGGTGATATCCGGCAGAAAATCCACGGGAAGCTGCCCCAGGGCAAACAAGCCGAGCACAAACACCGCGATCATCAGCAGCGTCCATGCGATGGGACGACGAACAGCCAAGCGGGGAAGGTTCATGGCGTGGCCTCCTCTTTCTTCTTCCGGGGCTTCTCCGGACTCGGCTGCACCTGCACCAATGCACCCTCTTTGAGCCGATGCTGCCCGCGTACGATCACCTGTTCTCCGCCGCTCAAGCCTTCTACAATCTCCACCAACCCGGCGCTTTCGATCCCGCGCTTCACGGGCCGCGCCTCCGCATGATCTCCTTTCACAATGAAGCACAGTTCCCGTCCATCCGGCCGGGTGAGCAGGCTCTCCAAGGGGACCAGCACGGCGTCTTTTTTCTCCCGGATGATGATCTGAGCGATCCCGGACAGGCCGGGCCGCAGCCGCCGGGCCGGGTTGCGGAGCGTGATTTCCACGGCGATGCTGCGCGTCTTCGGATCCACCTCTGGATAGATCCGGGTCAGATTACCGGAGAAAGTCTTCCCCGGATGGGCGTTTAGCGTGATGTCGGCTCGTCCTCCCACGTGGATCGCTCCGATCCGGCGTTCCGGTACAAAGGCGATAAAGTGTAGCGCGATGGACCGGGGGGCATCCGGCTCGGCCTCCAAGAGTTCCATGAGTTTCACCTTTGGGCTGACGACATCCCCGGCTTCGACGAACCGGGCGGACACGATGCCCGAAAAGGGCGCTCGGATGGTCGCATCCTCCAGGGTCGCCTGCGCCTTCGCTCCCTTGGCCTTCCAAGTTCGGTACTCGGTTCGGGCCTTATCCAAAAGCTCCCGCGGCGCGCCCTCGGATGCGATCAAGGCCTCCGTCCGCTCCAGATCCAACCGGGCGAACTCCGTCCGCGCTTCCAACTCCCGCACATCGGCCTGTATTTTGGCCGGGTCTATCCGGGCCAGCACGTCTCCTTTGGAAACGGGATCCCCTTCCCGAAACGGAAAGGCTTGGAGAACACCCTCTACCTGGGAGGTCACACTCAGTCGCCTCCGGGGCGCGGTGCTTCCGCTGATCTCGATCCAATCCCGGATGGGCGCTCTTTTCGCTTCCCGCACCGCGACCAACGCCGCTTTGGGGGCTCTGGGCATCTCCGCATCCTGTGCATCCGGGGAACACCCGAAAAATCCAAAAAACCCCACGGTCAGGTACAGCCCGATTGCCCCTCTGAACAGGGGCCTCCGTATGATATTCATTGATCCTCCTCTCCGGCATTCGGTTTCTCTGGTTGCGCAATACGTGTTTGGACAAAATCATTTACATCTTCCAACCACGAAATACACGAAAGAACCAAAAGCACTTCACCCCCAATGTCCAAGGGTTCTCCGTGCCTTAGGAAACACTTTTCTTTTGCACTGTCTTTCCCTCGTGTCCCCGTGGTAAAATGGGTCTTCCATTCTGACCACTTACTTACCCCGTGCTCCCAACGCTCTTTCCAATTCGGCCACGGCCAGCGCTCGATCCACTAGGGCCTGCACGGCCTGAGTCTGCATCTTGAGCAATTCGGCCTGGGCCTCCAGCACATCGGCCACGGTTCCCTTGCCGAGACGATGCCGCTCCTGTTCGATGCGGAGCACCTCCCGCGCTTGCTTCACGACCACGCCGGCGGTATGTATCCGCGTTCGGGCCTCCTGAAGGTGCAGACCGGCCGCCCGGACTTCCAGTTCAATGGTTAGTCTGAGCTTCCGTTCCGCTTCCTCCGCTCTGTGCAATTTATGCTGCTCCTCCCGGATCCCGGCGGACAGCGTCCCTCCGGCGAACAGAGGAACACCGAGTTGCACCCCCACGTTCCAGTTTTCGTCAAATGCGAGGTCGCCTCCGCTCCGGCCCCCGTAGCGGGCTTTCAGAACCACCTCCGGCCAACGACCGCCCTTTGCGACGGACAGCCTCTTTCGTTGCGCCTCGGTCCGTAATTGCGCCGCCCGGTAGTCGGCCCGGTTGACCAGCGCCTGCTCCGGCATCTCCTCCCAAGTCAAGGGAAACTCCGGTTCTTTCAGGTCGGCCACAACCCGGAGTCCCTTTTCCGAGCGGCCTTCCCGGCCCATTCTGTACAGCAAAAGCTGCGCGGCGATCTTCCGATTATTTTTCAATTGGACCAGGTTCTGATCCAGATCGGCCATCCGCACCGCGATCCTCAAAAGATCCACTCTCGCCGCCTTGCCCACCGCGATGCGTTCCTCGATCTGTCGGTGGTGCGCTTCCAACGACTGCCGGGAGAATTGCGTCGTCGCGATCAGACTGTCCAATCCGACGATTCGGTAGAAGGCTTCGGTCACCGCGAACACCACGAGATCCCGACTTCGCACACCCTCTTGGGCGGCGGCGACGTGGTCCAAGAGGGCCGCCCTCAAAGCGTTCAATCCCCCTCCTCCGCGAAAAAGGGAGGCCCTTCCCGTAATCCCATAGTCCGCTACGTGCTCATCGAAGGTCCCGGATGCCCCAAGGGCATGTGGAGCGATCACACGCTGGGCCTGGCCGAAGCGGTCGCAGGATGCTTCAAAGCTCAGGACCGGGAGCAGGCTGCCTTTGGCTTGGTCGGCACGCTCCTGCGCGGCCCGTTCATCCCATTGGGCCATCGTTATGTCCGGGCTGTTTTCCAGTGCGACGGCGAGACACGCTTCCAAGCTCATAGCCATCCCGGGCTTTGGTGCAATATCCGGATTTGCGGATGCCTTGCTTTCGCCCATGAAGCAACACAGTGTTGCCATCAAAGAAATGAGGGGGATCCTGAACTTCGATGGTCCTATTCTGAATACTTTATGCATACCGTGCTCCTTTTTTTGTAAAAGGCAAGCCTCCTCCATAAGGTGGTTTCCGGCGGGCCTGTGTCAGATAGAATGCATATATATAATGAAAAAGACCCTCTTTGTCAATAGAAATCCAAGACTTGAAATGGATTTTCTTCGCTCCCACAAAAAAACGCCGAAGAAAATTCCCTCCGGCGTTGCTTCTTCGTTCAGGAAACCAACTCAGGCGCTCGCACGTAGCCAGCCTTTGATCTCCTCTACTTTTGGAATCCGTCCGGCTGCTTTCACTTCTCCGCCAATGGCGAGGGCTGGAGTGACCATCACGCCGTAGTTGATGATGTCGTCCATCTTCTCCACCTTGACGATCCCGGCCTCGATTCCGAGTTCTTCTACAGCCGCCTCAGCGTTGGCCATGGTCTTTTTGCACTTCGGACAGCCCGTGCCCAGAATTTCAATTTTCATGATACCCTCCTTCTGAAAGGTTCATTTTAGTTGTGCGCAGAACACCTCGGCGTCCCGTCTTGCGTCAATACAGTGTGCCGAACAACCTTCCTGTCGCCGTGGCCATCGCCACCACGAGGGCGATATACACCCCGGTCTTC
>MVCQ01000176.1 GCA_002059205.1 Candidatus Latescibacteria bacterium 4484_107 | reverse complement strand
ACATCGGGAGATCCCCGCTCACCCCACCTCTTCCACCGTGACCTAAACGTCACGGTTCGCTGCTCAGACTCCAGCCTTCCTTACCAAACCGTGCGGTTTATCGCACGGCTGGACGGGCATCGGTGGCAGGGTTTCAAGAAGCTGCACCAGGAGTTTCCCCATGAGCCAAAAATTCGGCAAGATCCTCGTGGTTGACGACGACGAAGACGTGCTCCTTGCGGCCCGTTTGCTGCTCAAGCAACATGGAGCGCTGGTGCACACGGAGAAAGACCCGGAGCGCATTCCGGGACTGCTCAAAAACGAAACCTACGATGTCATTCTATTGGACATGAATTTCAGCCGGGATGCCACCGGGGGGCACGAGGGCTTCCACTGGCTGGGCCGAATTTTGGAAAGCGATCCCTCCGCGGTGGTGGTGTTGATTACGGCATACGGCGACGTGGAAATGGCGGTTCGGGCCATCAAAGCAGGGGCCACGGATTTCGTGCTCAAGCCCTGGCAGAACGAAAAACTGTTAGCCACGCTGTCCGCCGCGATGCATCTGCGGCAATCCCGGAGGGAGGTGAACGATCTTCGCTCCCGGCAAAGGCAACTGAGCGCGGACCTGGATCAGCATTTTCAGAATTTTATCGGCGTGTGTCCGGCCATGCAGGAGGTGTTCGCCGCCATCGGAAAAGTCGCCAAAACCGACGCCAACGTGTTGATCCTGGGGGAAAACGGCACGGGGAAGGAGTTGGTGGCGCGCGCGTTGCACCGCCAGTCAAAGCGGGCCGGAGAGGTGTTTATCAGCGTGGATATGGGCGCTTTGACGGAGACGCTGTTTGAAAGCGAACTGTTTGGCCACGTGAAAGGCGCGTTCACCGACGCAAAGGAAGACCGCGCCGGACGCTTTGAGATCGCTTCGGGGGGCACGCTGTTCTTAGATGAGATCGGCAATCTTTCGCTGCCGCTTCAGGCCAAGCTGCTCGCGGTGCTGGAAAACCGCCGGGTTACCCGGCTGGGTTCCAACAAACCGCGCCCGGTGGACATTCGTCTGATTTGCGCGACCAACAGGCCGATCCACGAGATGGCGGCGCAGGAGACCTTCCGTCGGGATCTCCTGTACCGAATGAACACCGTGGAGATTCCGCTCCCTCCGTTGCGTGAACGGCACGAGGATATTCCGTTGTTAGTGGATCATTTTCTTGGGATGTATTGCAGGAAATATCAAAAGCCGCCGAAGCGCGTCCACGCCGCTGCGTTGCGAAAATTAGCAAAATATCATTGGCCCGGAAACGTCCGGGAGCTGCGGCACGCCATCGAGCGGGCGGTGATTATGAACGATTCCCGGACGCTTGGTCCTTCGGACTTTTTCTTTGCCGCCCCGGAAGCCAAAAAAGCGGGGCTGGTATTTGAACGATACCATCTCGAAGAAGTGGAGAAAACGGTGATCCAAAAAGCGCTCGACAAACACGGCGGGAATGTCAGTCGGGCCGCGAAGGAATTGGGGCTCACGCGCACGGCTCTTTATCGCAGGCTTGAAAAATATGGTCTGTAAAAATTTCAGACTTCAGTGCATCGTCCGCGTACTCGTGCTCGGCGCCACGATCACGCTCTTTTCGCACCTGCTCGTTGGGACGCCCTGGTACGCGACCACCCTGATCGTGGGAAGCATCGCCCTCTACCAGGTCTATGCGCTGATCCACTACGTGGAGAAGACGAATCGGGATCTGACCCGCTTCCTGCAGTCCATCCGGCATTCTGATTTCTCCCAGACGTTCACGGGCGGCGGGCTTGGCGCGTCGTTCGATGCGCTGAACGCGGCGTTTTCCGAGGTCACGGACGCGTTTCGGCGGACACGGGCCGAGAAGGAGGAGCAGGTTCGGTATTTGCAAACCGTGGTGCAGCACGTGGGGATCGGGTTGATCTCTTTTGGATCGGATGGCGAGGTGGCGTTGATGAACACCGCAGCCAGACGGTTGTTGAACGCGCCGCAATTGAAAAATATCACTTCTTTGGAAACGTTCAGCAAACCCCTCGTGGATACGCTGTTTCGGATGAAGCCGGGGGAAAGGGCGCTCGTCAAAATTGAGGATCATAACGAATCGCTGCAGTTGGCGATCTATGCCACGGCGTTTCGGTTACGGGACCAAAAACGGACCCTCGTCTCCATCCAGAACATCCGGACCGAATTGGAAGAAAAGGAGATGGAGGCCTGGCAAAATCTCATCCGGGTGCTCACGCACGAGATCATGAACTCGGTGACGCCCATCGCCTCCCTGACCGCCACCGTGAAGGATCTGTTCACTGCGTCTTTTGTCGGTCAGGAACCGGACGAGAAAATCCCCGCTGAAAGGATAGAGGACATCCGAGGCGCACTCGGGACGATCCAGAAACGCAGCGAAGGCCTGCTGCATTTCGTGGAGGCGTATCGAAATCTCACCCGCATTCCGAGACCCCGTTTCCGGATTTTCCCCGTTGCGGAACTTTTTGAGCGCGTCGGGCAGCTTATGCAGGCGCAGATGGCGGACCGGGCCATCCGGTTCCGCACGAGCGTGGACCCGGAAAGTCTGGAACTGACCGCGGATCCCGAATTGATCGAGCAGGTGCTGATCAATCTGCTGTTGAACGCCATTCAGGCCACGCAGGGCCGGACGGATATCCAGATCGAACTGACCGCCCGGATGGATGGGAGAGGCAACCTCCTCATCCGGGTGGCGGACAACGGCCCGGGAATCATCGAGGAGGCACTGGACAAAATCTATATCCCCTTTTTCACCACCAGGCGGGACGGCTCCGGCATCGGACTGAGTATATCCCGGCAGATTATGCGGCTGCACCGGGGAACCATTGGCGTCCGGTCCGAGCCGGATGTGGAGACGGTTTTTACGTTGAAATTTTAGAAAAGGTGGATCCCGAAGCGGTTCCTGCAAAAGATTCTAAAAACAGATTATGCCACGAAGGATGCGCCCTTGTTTTGCACTGCGCATCCCAAGGACGCCAAGGACGCGAAGAAGAAGACTATTTTATAATTAAGTGGTTATGAATTTTCCCCTTAGTGCCCCTGATGCTCTTCGTGGCAACAATTGTCTTTTCTGTTGCATCGGGATTTTGTAAACCCGATGCTCCCTCTTGTGGCATCTGAGGTTCGGGAAAACAATTTCCAGAACCAACGAAAGCCTGAAACTGGGCATGCAGCCACAGATTTGCAAATAATCCAGGTTATAGATCGCCAAAGCGGGAACTCCGTCTCTCTATTGGCCTCCGGCTCATCACGCGTCGGAGTTACCCGTTTACGGGTTTATTTGGCCTCGGGAGACGGGGAAGGTTTTCGGCTGTTTCGAATGCACCCCGACCGGAACGTTTTTTTCGCATAGGGATCTGTCAAGCGCGAGTTGCCTGAGAGGAGCTAACCTTCCGCGTGGCGATAAATCGCCCCGCTACTTGGGTAAAGCCCAATAAATTGGGCTTTACCCCGCGAGAGGACCGTCTCTTAGCCCTGTTCACAGGGCTTCTCAACCGTAGCGCGGGAAATTTATTCCCGCGCGGTCTATCCGCCAGGGCTTCATCCTGCGTAAACCGGAAAGGGAGGCGCCGGGATAGGTTGAAATCGTGCAAAAAAAAGGTTGAGATGAGCTATGGACATCACTTGCCACAAAGGGGATATTTGGCCTCGATTCATGATAAAAATCCGTCCGGATAGAAGTTCCGCGACAAAAACCTGCCGCAGATTTGAAACCTGCGGCAGGTTGAAGCGCAAGCTTCCCATAATCAAAAAAAGAGAGGAACCAAATGGATCCATTCAAGGCCGATGCCGTGCTGCCTTATGGCAAGCTTCGTTACATGGTTTCAGGTCGTGTTTTCAGAATTGCGCTCGACGACAACCATCCAATGGTTAAAACAAGAGCAACTTTGTCTCACGCCGGCTACTTCGGGGGCACTTTCGACAAAGACGCCTACTATGACGGTAAAGGGGGTTATGCGGAAGGGTACGATAAACTCGATTTCTACGCCGGACTTCCTTCCCGTCCGGTTTGTGAAAAGACCAAAGCGGCGTTCAAAGAAACCGGGGCGATCGAATGGGCGCACGCGCACGGGATTGCCGTAGTGGGTTACATTGGCGGCGCACGCTTCGCGGGAGATGAGGAGAAGCGCACCCTGTTCTTCGAATTCTACGACAAGCACTGGCAGGGGTATGAGGACTATTTCGGGCCCAAACCTGCTGAGGATCCGGCCCAATGGACACGCCTGCTCTCCTCGGGTCAGAGGGCGGTTCACACCAATCCGACCAATCTGGTTACCCAGTACGACTGCTGCATCAACAACCCGTATCTGAGGGACTATATCAAAGGGTGCATCCGCATCGACATCGAAATGGGCATTGACGGCATCTTCATTGACAATTCCCCAAAATTCTGTTACTGTCCGCGCTGTGTGGAGCGGTTCAGGGAGCACTTGGGCACGAGTTTCTCGCCCGAGGAACTGAAAGAAATTTTCGGGATCGAAGACCCGTCGCAGGCCGATCCCGTGGCGTTCACGAGAGCCCGGCATCTTCGGCTGGAGAATCCGCTTTACATGGAATGGCGGCGTTTCCGCCCGCAAAATTATCTGGATTGGATTAAAGAGATGCGGGATTACGGCAAGAGTCTAAAGGAGGATTTCTTTTTTGGCATCAATGCCTGCCTGTGGGAAGGAAATCCTTACCGTCAGTTCGAGTTTGCCGTGGGGCCTTTGGAGGAGTGGATCAAGGAGTCGGATTTTATTTTCATCGAGGGGATGTTCGAGACCAGCCCGTATGGGAGTGAGGATGTCAAAATCACCAACGCCCCCATGCTCAAATATGCGGTGGCAGCCTCGCGCGGCAAGCCGGTGACCTTCGACTGCTACATGACCTGGAGCAAGACGCCGGAGATGATGATTCCCCTGACCAAGCTCGCGGTGGCCGAGTGTCAGGCCAATCACACGAGCTTTATCCACAATTGGTCTCCGCATCAAAATCTGCCATGGGGCGAGGATGGCAAATACATCTACGCGGATCTCACCAAACAGAACGAGGCGATGATCAAAGCCCTTGAGGAATACAACGGTTTTCTTGCGACAAATGAAGACCTGTTCGTGGGCTCGGAGCCTTACGCCAATGTGGGCGTGCTCTGCTCGCTTCAGCAGGCGTACGACAAACGCAAGACGTCCTTTATGGCGATCTCGC
>MVCQ01000015.1 GCA_002059205.1 Candidatus Latescibacteria bacterium 4484_107 | reverse complement strand
TAATTGCCCGGTCGTCCAATGGCAGGACAGCGGCTTTTGGAGCCGCCTATCGAGGTTCGAACCCTCGCCGGGCAGCCAGACGTAATGAATAATGAGCAATACGCTTCCGATCCCCCAAATTGGGATGGGTGTGGGGTGGCGTATTTTCATTTTTCGTTCTTCATTATTCTATGGAGGAACTATGCCGGAAGAGCTTGTAATGCGTGCCAAGCGGAGGACGGAGACGGGCAAGGGACATAGTAAACGGCTCCGAAAACAGGGGATCATTCCAGGTGTTTTGTACGGCCCTGAGGAGGATCCCACGCCGATTGAAATCGAGCGTGTGCAGATGGAGGAACTGCTCCACGCCGGAGGGGAAACCGCCCTTGTCACGCTGTTGCTTGGACGGGAACGGAAGCGGGATCGCAAGACGATTGTGCGGGACCTCCAGTACGATCCGATCCATGGGGACCTCACCCACGTGGACTTTCAGCACATCTCCCTGACCCAAACGATCAACGTGGAGATTCCCATCTCCGTGGTGGGCATCCCGGACGGCGTGCGGAATTCGGAGGGTATTCTGGATCATACCATGCACTCGTTGGAACTGAGCTGTCTGCCGATGGAAATTCCGGACCATGTGGAGGTGGACGTGACGGAGTTGGGATTGGGGCAGTCCATTCAGGTGGCGGATTTGCTCGAACAGGAGAGCCGAATCATCTCAGATCCGGAGCGCGTCGTGCTTAGTGTGATCCTGCCGAAGAAGGCCGCTTTGGTTGAGGAAGTGGAAGAGGAAGAGAAGTTGGCCGAGCCGGAGGTGATCGGCGAGCAAGAAGAGGAAGCCGAGGAGGAGTAGTCGGTTGCTGGTATGCGCTGGTTTGGGGAATCCCGGTCGTCGCTACGCAGAAACGCGGCACAATCTGGGTTTTATGGTCCTGGATGCGTTGGCGGAGGATTTGGAGGTCCGATGGAAGGAAGAGAAGGGGTTTTATTTCGCCGCGGAGGGAATGATCGGCGATGTGTCCTTCCGAATGGTCAAACCCACGACGTACATGAATCGTGCGGGAATGGCAGTTCGGGAGGTGATGGACCGGTACGCTGTTCCGCTGGATCGGATACTAATCGTGGTGGACGATGTGAACATTTCCTTGGGCAGGCTGCGTCTTCGGAGGAAGGGAAGCGCCGGAGGGCACAATGGGTTGGCTTCCATTATCGCTCAGGTGGGTTCGGAAGACTTCCCCCGTCTCCGGCTGGGGATTGGGATGCCCAAATCGGGAGACCTGATCGATTACGTGTTGGGCGCGTTTGACGAAACGGAGTGGCCCACGGTGAAGGAAATGATTGATCGGGCGGTCGAAGGCATTCGTTGCTTCGTGTCCGAGGGGCCGGATGCTGCGATGAATTTTTGTAACGCGGGATAGTTTGTAGTGGGCATTTCTGTGCCTTTCAGACGGGCCGAAGCCCGCGCTACGAACATGGTTTTCTATCAACAAGGAGAAGAACAATGAACGGATGGTTGGGCTGGACGGAATGGGCGCCCTATCTGAGCCTTTTTGGACTGGCGTGCGCAGGTTTGATTTACCTGTATCTGAAGAAGCAGCCGGTGGGCACGGACGTGATGCGGGACATATCGGATTCCATTCACGATGGGGCGATGGCTTTTTTGAAGCGGGAGTATTCGATCCTGGCCATTTTCGTCGTGGTGGTTTTCATTCTGTTGTACACGGCGATCAATCCGATGACGGCAGTGGCGTTTCTAACCGGGGCTTCCTGCTCTATCTTCGCAGGTTTTATCGGAATGAAGGCCGCCACGCGAGCCAATGTGCGGACTACTCAGGCGGCGAATCAGGAGGGAGAGGCCAAAGCCTTGAGCGTAGCCTTCTCCGGCGGAGCTGTGATGGGATTGGCCGTGGCCAGTTTGGGTCTTTTGGGGGTGGGGATCTTCTTCCATTTTTTCGGAGATCCCTCGAAGGCTGCGATTATTAACGGCTTTGCGATGGGCGCGAGTTCGATTGCGCTGTTCGCACGCGTGGCCGGGGGCATCTATACGAAGTCCGCGGATGTGGGTGCGGACCTGGTGGGGAAGGTGGAGGCCGGGATTCCGGAGGACGATCCCCGAAATCCGGCGACCATTGCGGACAACGTGGGCGATAACGTGGGCGACATCGCCGGGATGGGCGCAGATATTTTTGAGTCGTACGTAGGCTCCATCATAGCAACGATTGCGATCGGGGCCACCGCCTCTATGGCGTTGTTGAATAAGCTATTGGGTGCGGCTCCGGACGCGGCGATAGCGAACGTAGGGCAGGTCCGGATCACGGCGATGGCCCTTCCGATTTTGGTGGTGATGATCGGATTGGTCTCCTCCCTGATCGGCATTGCTTCGATCAAAATCTTAGAGAAGTTGAGTCCGCAAGCCGCGTTGCGCTATGCGACGTACGTTTCGGCGATTCTGATGTTGGTGGGAAGCTATGTCGTGGTGGGGAAATTGGGGCTTTCCAGCGATGTTTTTGTGGCGATCCTGTCCGGATGCGTGGCGGGCATTGTGATCGGCCTGCTGAGCGAGTATTATACCTCCGGGGCTCCGATCCGTAAGATTGCAGAAGCCTCCCAAACCGGGCCGGCTACGAATTTGATCGCGGGACTGGCTACGGGGATGGAGAGCACCGCGCTTCCCGTGTTGGGGATCTGTGCGGCGATCTTTTTAGCGCACCACTTTGCCGGCTTGTATGGGATCGGGATCGCGGCCGTGGGGATGCTGGCCACGGTGGGCGTGACGATGTCTGTGGATGCATACGGGCCGGTGGCGGACAATGCCGGCGGGATTTCGGAGATGACCGGTCTGGGCCCGGAAACCCGGAAGATCACGGACGGGCTGGATGCTTTGGGGAATACCACGGCGGCGATCGGGAAGGGTTTTGCCATCGGATCCGCGGCATTGACCGCGCTGGCCATGTTCTCGGCCTATACCCAGACCGTCAACGCGATTCGGAGTGGGGCCGGACTTCCGGACATCCTGATCAGCGTGACCCAGCCTATGGTGGTCGTCGGTATGTTTATCGGGGGCATCATCCCGTTTTTAGTGGCCTCGATGACGATGAGTTCGGTGGGAAAAGCGGCGTTCAAGATGGTGGAGGAAGTGCGGCGTCAGTTCCGGGAGATCAAGGGCTTGATGGAGGGGAAGGCCAAGCCGGATACCCGGCGGTGCGTGGATATCAGCACAAAGGCTGCGCTCAGAGAGATGGTGTTTCCGGGACTGTTGGCGGTCATTTCTCCGATTCTGGTGGGGTTCCTGCTCGGGCCTGAGGCGCTCGGAGGGATGTTAGCCGGAGCCACCCTGAGCGGTGTGCTGATGGCGCTGATGATGTCGAACGGGGGCGGTGCGTGGGATAATGCCAAGAAGTACATCGAGGCCGGAAACCTGGGCGGAAAAGGTTCCGATACGCACAAGGCCGCGGTGGTCGGAGATACGGTGGGCGATCCGTTCAAGGATACATCCGGTCCCTCGATGAATATCCTGATCAAGCTGATGTCCGTGGTGTCGCTGGTATTAGCTCCGCTGTTTGCGCTGATTGTGCGATAATCCCGGTCACCACGGAATTTCACGGAAGGACGCGGAATTTCCTTATCTGGGCTATATGACGAAAGATGAGGTGGTTCGGGGGAATCTGGATCTGCTCTCGGAGTTTATGCGCTATGCCTTTGATCATCCGGATATTTTAGACGAAATTTCACCGGAGGCGGAGTTGGTATTATTGCCGGAAGATGATCCGGGGCTTTGTGCGGAGAATATGCGGATGTTGGAGAAGTCCGAGGGGGCGGAAAGGCCTCACGTTGTGTTCAGGATGAAGAAGCCCCAAGTTGTGGTTCCTCGTCTGGAATCGGCTTGACGGATTCGAGGGGGGACGAACGCTTACGTACGGTACGAGTCAGAAAAAGGACGCGGATAAATACGGTTCAACACGGAAACGTGTTTATCCGTGTCCCCAATCACAATCCCTGCTCCGATCCATAAGATCGGGGCTTATCCCACAGGGAGACAGGTGTATGCCTATTTACGAAACCGTGTTTGTGCTGGACACGCAGTTGGAGGATTCGGCCCGCGACAAGCGCATTCAAGGAGTGCTGGATTTTCTGTCCCGGCATGCCGAACGCGTGATCAAGACAGACCGGTGGGGGAACCGCCATCTGGCTTACGAGATCAAGAAGCGGCAGCAGGGCCATTACGTTTCGGTCCAATATGAGACGTCGCCGGCAGTGGTTCCCGAATTGGAGCGGATATTTCGTTTGGATGATGCGGTGCTTCGGTATCTGACGATGCGATCCGAGGAGAAAATCAAGGAAGAGGAGCAGATAACAGCAAAGGAGGAGATCAATCGTGCTGTCCAAGAAGGCAAGGAAAGCGAGGAAGGCCAAGAAGGAGCTTGATGCCAAGGGGAAGCTGGATCGAAAAATGACGAAAGTGTGCCGCTTCTGTGAGCACAAAGAGTTGCGCATTGACTACAAGGACGAGCGCACACTGAAGCGCTATATGAATGAGCGCGGCAAGATCATTCCGCGGCGGATGTCCGGAGCGTGCGCCCGACATCAGCGTGCAATCACATCTGCGATTAAACGCGCGCGTCATTTGGCCATTCTTCCGTATGCAGCGGAGGCATTTCGGTAGGAAATCAAGGTAGAGGTAAAGGTAGAGAATAGGTTTGTTTTACCTTTACCTTTACCTGAGTTATTCCGGTGAAACAACCGTTCAGCCACTTGCAAAAGAGGGGAGGTCTCTCCGCTCGCAACGACAAAAGACGCTCTTTTTTTCATTGCGAGACACGAAGCACCGAAATAAGCATACCGGGGAGTTGTTTTGCAAGCGGCCTTGTTGTTTACTTGAGATAGAAGGGATCCTGAGATGAAGGTTATCCTAAGAAAAGATATCGCGTCTTTAGGGAAGGCCGAGGAGATTGTACAGGTGGCCGATGGATATGCACGAAATTATCTGATTCCCAAGGGGCTGGCATGGACGGCTACTTCCCGAAATATGGCGGCGTACGAGCAAGAAAAGAGACAGAAAGCGTTGCGAAATAATAAGTCCAAACGGGATGCGCAGGGATTGGCTGAGGAATTGGAGCGCATTTCTCTTACGGCCACGGTTTCGGTGGGCGATGAGGATCGGATGTTCGGTTCGGTGACCTCGCAGACCATCGCCAATTTGCTTGGGGAGAAGGGATACGATATAGATCGGCGAAAAATTTTGCTGGACGACTCGATCCGGGCATTGGGGATTTATAATGTGCCCGTTCGGCTTTTGCCCGATGTGGAAGCCAAAGTAAAACTATGGGTAGTCAAAGAATAACGGATCGTTCAGTTTCGGGAAGCCGGGCGCGACGCGTTCCGATGGAGGATGATTTAAGGCGAAGGGGAAACTCTTCGCCTTTTTTCTTTACAAAAGGACTCGAAACGATTATATTGTGGGGAGTGCGTCGGGTTCCTTTTTCGGAGGCGTGTAAAAACACCGTTACTTCTCACACGATGTTTTTCCGCATTTTGGTAAGCATCCAAAATGGAAGAGGCTGGTTAGCGGAAAGGAGGTCGGGATGGTTCGAAGTCGGGATAGACATTGGAGCGCTTTCGTCGCCCTGATCGGGATCGGACTTTTGATCTGCGGCTGTGCGGGTAAACCCCCGAAGCGGGATTTCGGCAGGGCGTACGAACATACTCAAAAGGAGGAGTTCGGGGCGGCCATCGAGGAGTATGAGGCGTTTTTGGAGGAATTTCCCGAGGATGCGCGGGTGCATTACAATTTGGGAATAGCATACTATCGCCAGGGCCAGTACGACCGAGCCGCTTCGGAGAACAAAGAGGCCCTTGCGCTGGTTCCCGGTTTGGTGCCGGCGCAGATCAATCTCGGATTGTGCTATCGGCGCCTTGGGAAACGGCCTGAGGCTCTGGAATCGCTGCACATCGCCATTGCGATGGATTCGACGAACGCAAGGAGCTATTTCAATTTGGGGGTGATCTGTTGGCAGGAAAATCTTTTGGACGAGGCCATCGGGTATTACGAGCGCGCGGTGCATTTCAAACCGGATTACAGGCAGGCATATGCCAATCTCGGCGTGGTCTATCAGGAGAAGGGCGCGTTGGATCGGGCCGCCGAGGCATTCGAGCGGGCAGGCGATTTGATTCCGGAATCCATTTTCATCAATCTCGCGGCGGCATTTTACGACCAGGGGGCGGTGGAGCAGGCCATCTGGGCTTGCGGGAAGGCCCTGGCGATCCGTCCTGAGTCGGTGGAAGCCCGGTTCAATCTGGGACTGATCTATTCGAAAACGGGGCGATACCGCGATGCGATCGGCCAGTATGAGCGGGTGCTCCGGATCGATCCGGAGTTCGAACAGGCCCTTTTGGGATTGGCTGTGGCGTATACTCGGGTGGGGGAGTTCGAGAAGTGTGCCGCTCTCCTGGACGCGCACGAGGATATGGATTTCGGATTGGCGCACCTCGATCTGGCGCTGTCCTATCATAAATCCGGGAGCCTGGATAAGGCTATCCGGCATTACGAACTGGCGTTGCAGGAAGAACCCGATCAGGTGGATGCCCATTTCCTATTGGGGGATGCCTATCTGGAAAGCGGGGAGACGGAACGGGCGATTCGCCAATATCGAAAGGTCATTCAATTGGATCCAAAGGGAGTGGAGGCGCGCGCGGCCCTGGCGGATCTGTTGGAGCAAAAGGGGCGGTTTCGGGAGGCGATGCGCCAATGGGAGGCGGTCCTGAAGCGGAATCCGAGGCATGTCCAAGGGTTGCTTCGGCTGGGGACACTCTATTTTAGGGAGGGCTTGTACGACCGGGCGCTCGCGTCGTACACCGGCTTGGTGCGGGCGGATCCCAAGTCGTATCTCGGTTATTTTAATATGGGGCTGACGCATGAGAAGCGGGGAAGGAAGGACGAAGCGAAGCAAGCCTATATCCGGGCACTCCGCGTAAAGCCCGATTTTTCCAAGGCGCACTTCAGACTCGGCCTGATCTATCAGGGAGAAGGAAATGCGGATGCGGCGATCCACGCGTTTCAGAAAGCGGTTCAGGCGGATTCTCTGTATGAGCAGGCGTATTATCGCCTCGGCATCCTGTTTGCGAAAGCGGGACAGGTTTCTGAGGCCGCGGCTGCGTACGAGAAGGCTACGGAGATCAATCCGAAGCACGTGGGTGCGCAGGTTCGCCTGAGCAGGCTGTATTATGACGAGAAACGGTACGAAGCGGCGATGGATCGGGCGAAGGCGGCGGTACAAGCAGAACCGAAGCATGCCCGGACCTATTTCGCTTTGGGGCTATCCGCGCGCGCATCGGGGCACTTCGAAGCGGCGATTGAAGCCTACCGGCGCGTGATCGCGCTGGAGCCGAAATTTCCCGGAGCATACAACAATCTGGCCGCGATTTTTGCGGCGCAGGGGGAGAACCTCGAAGAAGGGATCGCGTTGGCCCGGAAAGCGCTGGAGTTGAAGCCGGATACGGCGGGGTATCTCGCCACGCTGGCGGAACTGTATTATCGGAACGGGGAGTTCGATCAGGCGATCTCCACCATTCAGCAAGCCCTGGCGTGCGAGACGGAAAATCCTCAAAAATACTGGGAAGCGATGCAGCGGTTTGAACAAGCGAAAAAGGAGAAAGAGTGAATTTTCCCGGCAATGCACAATAGGGACAAAATATCTATAGCAGAACAATTTCCAAAAAACATTTCCCAGTCCCGTAGGGACGGCATATTTATCCAATACCCCTCCGAAAGCGCCTTTCGTCATTATGTGGTTGCCGTGTATATTTCGTCCCTCACGGGACTTGGGGAAGTATATCGGCTATTTCGAATGCTATAAATATCCTGTCCCTGACGGGACATCTTCGCTGCATTATTCACAAATTTATCCAAAATCCTCTTTTGTTCTTGTGCAGCAAAGTGTTTTGGATTTCCGGTTTCAACACATTGTTTTTTAAGAAAAACCTGAAGCCGGGGCGCGTCATCCTGGACCTAGTGAATGATCCAGGTTAAGGGATTTTTGATTTTCCTTCCGCCGCTCCCCGCCTTTGGTAGACCATCTAAAATATCCAATCTCAAATCAAAATTACTCATGGAGCTTTAGCAATCTCCACCGCCTGCCCCGACGCGATGCTCTCCTGAGCAGCTACCGCCACCGCAGTCGCATTCCTTCCGGCGACGCCGTCGGGAAGTGGCGTTGAATTCTCCCGGCAGCACCGCGCGAAATCATCCATGAGTCCGCTTTCTCCGCCGCCATGACCACCTCCGGAGACGGTCGGATGATACTCGTCCACGTGATCCGAATGGCGGTAGGAAACGCGGATCGAAAAACGGCCATCCTCAAAATGCCCCCGCATTTTGCCTTTGTCGCCAATCAAGGTGAACTCCCGGGAATACTCCGGGGTGAAATGACATTCCGAATAAAAGCCGCGTTTTCCATTGTCATACTGAATGGCAATCAAGGTGTTGTCGTCCACGTCCACATCCTTCCCGTACACGCAATGATCGTCGAGGGGGACTTGGGCGTCGTAAAATTCAGGGTAAACCCTCGTTTTCTCCCGGATCGCGTACGGGCAAGTCTCCCTTTCCTCGCAATCCCGGCATCTCTTATCCGGAGAGTAAAGCCTTCCAAAGACGTCCAGCCCGCCCATCGCGAAGACCTGTCTGGGATTCCCGCCCATAAACCCGTTCAATAGATCAATGGTATGACTGCCCTTCTGCAGGACGAGACTCTTGATGAAACTTTTGTGCTTCCGTTTCCCGTGGAAGAAGGAATTCCCGCCCACCGCGACATTGTCCACGGCCCATCCCAATTTGATGTCCCCGATGTCCCCGCGCTCGATAAGCTCCCGCATCCGCTCGAACAGCACGCAGTACCTCAACTCGAAATCCACCATCAAGACCTTGCCGGATTCCCGTTGCGCCAGCAGCATTTCGTCGCAATCCCCGATGCTCTGCGCCATCGGTTTTTCCACGAGACAATGCTTGCCCGCCCGCAGAATCTCCACCGTCGGCACCTTGTGATCCGGATCGTTGGTGGTGACCACAACCGCATCCAGCCCCGGAAGGCTCAGCATCTCCCGCAGCGAAGTACAATACGCGATCCGATTTCCAACATGTTTCTTCAGTGGATCGAACCGGCCGGCATCCAAATCGCACACGGCCGCAAATTCCATCCGGGGATGCTCGTCTATCAACGTGCAGAGGAAAAATCCTCTCGGGCCCAGGCCGATTACGCCTGTTTTGAGCTTTTGCGTGGAAGCCATTTTATCCTCCGAATCTAAGTTTGCAGTGCGGGCTTATGAAACTTGATTTGATTTTTCGGTAAAGCACACTCGGAGTTACCGCTTCAGCGGTCTATCATAAACCCGTAAACGGGTAACGCCGGACGATTAGCGAAGTTTTGAATCAAGATTCATCAGCCCGTTCTGAGAGTCATTGAAATGTCCACTACGAACACGCGATCACCACCACATCGTAGATCACCAGCCGGGGCGCCACAAATTCCACGAATCGCGGATCGCCCTCCTGCGTCTCCGTGAAATCCAACGTCAGCCGTTCCTCGAAATCGGGCGAAATAAGCTGAACGGAGACGGGTTTCTTTCCGTCCGGCATGGCGGCTTTGACTCTGATATGCTGCTCCTCGATCACCGCGCCGTCCCCATCCACCTTGTAATTGACGAGATGCACAAGCACCCGGTTGTGCCGCGGCTGATGCATCAAGCTGTATTCCACGCTGGAATCCGCCGAACACGCACCGGAAAGCCGTCCCCCTGCGGCCCATTTCACGACCTCCTTGAACACCACGTTGATTCCGCTCATCATATCGGCAGTGATCGAGGCCATATCCTTGAACAGCACCACCGCATCGCGGCCGGTGGAAGGAAAATTCACGTACGCATCGCGCGGGATATATACCACGCGGCCCTTGCCGTACGTGCCTTTGCGGGTGGTATTCACGCCAACCGCGGGATCGATGCTTCTGTCAATGTGTCCCCAGGGCTCCATATCCCCAAGGAGCTTATGAAAGCCCAACTGCTCCCGCCGTAGCCGGCCGAATTCATCGTACCAGGCCGTCTGACCGAGAAGGACCAACCCGCCGCCGTTCTCTACGAACCGCTCCACGGTCCCGATCTGCCGGTCGCTCATCATTGGCGCTTCGGGAATCAGCAGGGCGTCGAACCGGGACAGCTTTTCGCCCGTCTCCAGATCCTCATCCACGAGCATCAGGTGCGGAACCTGCTCATCGGAGAGCATCCGGGAGATCGCCATGGGATAGGACATCTGTTTGCCGTAGGCCTGCTGAAGCGAGCAGAGCACGGCCACATTAGCATACGATTCCGCCCCGAGGAAAAGCGATTCGTTGCGGGCCAGGAATTCGTTATACTTCTCGATCCCGGCCATAAGCGGCGCGGTGTGCGCATCCACCTCTTCGGGCTTCCAACCGTTCCAGCGGGGGATATAGACAAACGCCGCTCCGTGCGCGTGGCACTCGGCGATCCCAAGCTTTGCCAGTGGTTCATAAGCCGGGATGTGCTCCAGCGTGCCCATATTGGTCAAATGGCTGATGGGCTTTCCCCGGCAGGCGGCCTGACAGTATTTGAGCAGCCACGAATTGGTTTTTTTGTAACTGCGACTCCCCTTTGGATTGCCATACTGGATCGCCTCGATGAACATCAGATCGAGCGCCTTCATCCACTCCTCAAGCGGTCCCACGGCAAAGTCATATTGCCGATAGGGTTCGCCCTCCCAGGTGCAGGCGTTGTCGGTCAGGATAAAATTGGGATCCAGGCCGCGGCCGTAGTCGCGGATTTCGGTGAGGTATTCTACATAGTTCTGAGCGCGGTAGCGCCGCCACTCCACAAAAAGCGGATTCTCCATCCGGGCAAGCCGCTCCTCAACGAATTTCGATGAGACCACTTCTTCGAGATTTTCCACGCCGAAAATTTCTTTTAGTTGAGCCGGGGAAAAATTCTCCCTGAGGTGCTCCCGAAATTTGGCGTCACAGTACTCGCAATAGCAAAAGATGGGCGAATCGTCCAGGAAAATGCCCTGCGCTCCAAGGTCCAACGCGATGTGAACCGCGCCCTTGATATAATCCCGCACCCTCGGTTTGTTGATGCAGATGCCGTGCTCGCGCGGGGTGCTTTCCGTCGTGTAGATGGCCGGTTGGCCGTTGGAGATCACCCGCGCCCATTTGGTCGGGTCTGCCGGTTTGGGCCCAAAATAGTCCTCGTACTCCTCCCAGCGATGGTCGTAGAAATCGTAGAAATCCGTGCGCTCCACTTCATCCCCGCGAATGCGCGTGGCCGCGAGGTAATAGATCAAAGCCACCCCGTGCTCGCGCAAGCAGTCAATCGCGCCGGAATCCCACAACCCGGCTTTCGCCTCCTCGAACTGCTCTCGGGGCGGCAATCCCCCGCAGGCATATCCCTCCTTGACACTCGCGTGCAAAAGCGTGGAATGCGTCCTGAAAATCAGGTTCTCGTCCTCAGGAGCCAGCGACCAAGTCCGCACCGCGCATGGGTCGTTGGTGTAGGCGGCGTTGTAGCGCAGACGGCCGTAAGCGAGCACCTTCGAGGGCGCTATGCTGAGGGTGTGTTTGGTGTGTGTGTTTGGTGTTTGGCATTTTTTCTTTCCTCGGTTTTGGGGGCTGTTTATCCTGCGTTCCTGTTTGGTGTTCGATGGCAGGATTTTTTAAACATTCTCCTAAGTTTCCGGACAGAATTTTTTTCGTATTCCCACCACTAAAACCACTAAAACCACGAAAGAACCCAAGGCCCTTCAAACCCTTGCCTTGAGGTTTCTTTGCGTTCTTTGCGCCTTTGCGGTGAGAGTGTCCTTCAATTTTGTCCACCTGCTTACATCTTTACCTTGCACTCCCACAGATACCCCGACCGACGGGGATTGTCCGTCTCACCCGTATAGATGGTTCCGTCATCCGCCTCGGTGATGTGGTGCAGGATGAAGGAACTGTCGTTGATTTCGGGATCATACACCCGGCCGAGTTTGATAAACTTTGCCGATTCCCGGTCGTAGGCAAATAGCTTGGAGTCGCCTTCCGCCCCGGTGCCGCAGTACAGAAGCCCATTTTTTCCGAGAATCAGTCCCGGCATCCGAAGCGCGGGATCGGGCTTGCCGAGATAGACCACCTCCGCCGTTTTCGGATCCAGACGGCACAATGCGCCGGCGGATGTTCCGATGTAGAGATAGCCATCGCCTCCGTTGAGCATCGAATCCACCGCGCCGATGTCCACGGGCGACATGTGCGGCATGCCATAGTCGAAGTAAGTGACCTCGTCCGTCTCGGGATCGTAGCAAAGCAGGTTGTCTCTCCTGCGGTACATATCCTTCCACGCGCCCCATACGCACCCCTGGTCGTCTATGGCGGGAATGTGAGGACCAGTGCCGATATAGCCGAAGTCCTTCGTCCGATTGGACCCGATGTCGTACCGGAAAAGCTTCCATACCGGATACGTAAATCCATAGAGAATTCCTCTGTCATCATCCAGCGCAATCGTCTGGATGTAGTCATGAGGAGTGGGGATGGCAAGAATCTCAATCTTGCCCGTCTTCGGATCATATCGGAACAGCTTTCCCCCGGGCGCCTCAGCGCGCTGGTCCAGGTCGTGCAGACAGGCCGTCGCCCCATAGATGGTTCCGTCCCGGGCAAGTTCCAGGGATCGGTGAATTTTGACATCGAAGCGCTCCCCTGCACTCTGATACCCGCACGAGCTGAACTGATGCGTCTCCGGGTCGAATGTCCAGAGCAGATCGTTGTCGTACGCCGTGAGGCCACAGTAGATCAACCCGTCGTTCGGATTGTACATCACGGTGGTGAAGTAGATGAGATGGTGGTAATATTTCTCATCCGCCACCCACTCCTTGAACGTCGTGCCATAAAACACCTCCGTATTGGGAATTTTCACATCCTTGAGCACGCGGGCTTTTACCTTGAGCGAGGCCATATTCGACTCCTTTCTTGTCTCAATATCAACCTCCCGCAGGTTTTGAACCTGCGGAAGGTTCCG
>MVCQ01000175.1 GCA_002059205.1 Candidatus Latescibacteria bacterium 4484_107 | reverse complement strand
ATGGAGGAATTGAGGCGGGCCGGAGCGCTCAGGATCAATTTTGCCACCAAGCGGGAAAAATAGAACGGGATTTTAAAAATTGGACTCTGAGACTTCAGGCAATCCTGGCAATCTTGGCAAAAATACAGGGCGACCTTCGAGAAATGCCTCTTACTCTCTCTTGCCCTTCATCTGACCGTTTTTTCGGTGAGTCGGAAAGCGACGGTTACAGCCTACGAACCGGTGAAGCAACAGGTTGTCATTCAAATCGAGGACATCCCGGAAACCAAACAGGAGGTCAAACGTCCTCCGGCGCCCAAACGCCCGGCCGTGCCCATCGAAGTGGAAAGCGAGGAACTGCCGGACGACGTCACTATCGAGACTACGGAATTAGACGTGTGGGAGGAAAACATCCCCGCTCCACCGCCCCCTGCCGCTGTGGAAGCGCCTCCGCCCGAAGAAAATGAAATCGTCCCCTTCTGGCACGTGGAAAAACCGCCGGAACTCGTCCACGCGGTACCGCCAAAGTACCCGGAGATCGCGCGCAAGGCTCAGATGGAGGGAAAGATCTTTTTGCACCTCCTCGTGGGCAAAAACGGTGAAGTGGAGGACGTAAAATTCATTAAAGGCCCGGAGATCTTCAAAGAGGCCGCCATAAAAGCCGCGCGGCAATTCCGTTTTTCCCCGGCGCTGCAAAACGACAAGCCGGTACGGGTCTGGATGGCGGTCCCCATTGACTTCAAACTTACCGGAAGTGCGCAATAGAGCGGCCTATCCTCAGAATGACATCCCGCACCTCAGAGTTTTTCCATTCTGGACGAAAAAATACCGTGGAGCAAAATGTCCAATACTTATTGAGTCTCCGGGTGGTCACGCTGCAAGACAGTCCGGTATTTTGCAAAAAAATAAAAAGAGGCGCATTTTCCGCTTGCTTTTTTCGCGGTTTTTTTGTATATTATATATAGTTAGTTTTCTATATAGTTCTTTTGCTTTCTTTCGGCACTTTGCGCACGAAAAAGGGACCTCGAACAAAAATGGCTGCCCAGACTAACTTAGACATCGAGACCTTGAAAAAAGCCGCGCGACTGTTGAAGACGTTGGCTCATCCGGTGCGTCTGGATATCGTGCAGAGTCTGGGCCATCGGGAGCACGCGGTCAGGGAGATCCAGGCGGCCGTAGGAAAGCCACAGCCGATCGTTTCTCAGCAGTTGCGCGTGATGCGGGATCGGGGAGTCCTTCGCGCGCGCCGGGAAGGCACGACGGTATATTATTCCGTGGCGCATCCGTTTGTCTTCTATGTGTTGAACTGTATGGTTCGCTGTGCGCAAGAAACGAAGCTATAATACGTTGCGGGGCATTTTTTTGCATAGTGGATATAATGATAGCTATATATCAATGTTTCAACTTTCATCCCAAAGAAGGAGGTTTCCATGAATCTGTTCGGGAAGCAATTCGGAACGAGTAAAAAAGAAAAAAAGCACGTCACCCTGAGTGAACTGGAAAAAGGGACGATGCCGGATGCCCCTCTCACGATATCGGACGCGGATTTCAAAAACGTGGTGGCGCGATTTCCGCTTGTGGTCATAGATTGCTGGGCTGCGTGGTGTATGCCTTGTCGTATGTTGGGCCCGATAGTCGAAGATTTGGCGGGAGAGCTTAAGGGCAAGGTGGTCTTTGGTAAATTGGACGTAGATGAGAATCGGGACAGTGCGCTGGCATACGGGATTCGCTCCATTCCTACGTTACTGATTTTCAAGAACGGTCAACTGATCGACCAGATGGTGGGAGTTTCACCTAAAGAGGAGTTGAAGCGTCGGCTCGAAGGATTTCTGGATGAATGAGATAAAGCCGGTTCGTGGAGAGTAATACAGGCAGAAAGAAGGTAAAGGTAGAGGGAAAGAAAGGCGTTGTTGAGATCTGCCTGTCTTTATTTGCCTATTCCTTTACCGCGTGCCTTTATCTATTGGCGTCCCAGGGAGGCGCATCGGGATACCAAAATCCCGATGCAACAAAGAAGAAGGGAAAAACTCCGAAGTGAAGGAAGATCAATCGAAAGCAACGCAACCCGAATCCAAGAGAAAGGCTATGATGCGTTTTGTTATCGGAGGAGCCATCGGCGGGATACTGGGATTTTTCTACTATCGGTTTGTAGGTTGTCCTACGGGAGGCTGTCCATTGACCAGTAACCCTTATACGAGCACGTTATATGGGATGGTGCTCGGTGCGCTGATCGGGGGGCGTATCGGATCGTAGGGATACCCCGTGCCATTTAATGGAAGGAGGAAGAAAATGCCGATCTATGAATATGTATGCAAGGATTGCGGAGAAGAATCGGAGATGCTGGTCTGGACTTCAGAGGAACGCGTGGTTTGCCCATCTTGTGGCAGCGCTTCGATGAAAAAAGGATTTTCCACGTTTGCCGTGTCCATGTCGGCGGGCTCTTCGAAAGGGGCTTGTGCGGATGGAAGTTGTGGACTGCCCGCTTCGTCGTGTGCGAGCGGCAGTTGTCCCTTCTAACATGCGGACATTTATTTGACCGGGCGATCTGCCAAAAAGGTAGGTCGCCCTTTTATTTGGGATATCCGTTCAGGAGCTATGCATCTGCGCACAGGGGCGGGTGTTCACAATTCACTGTTGGGATATGTGCTCGATTTTGGGTTGACAACGAACGAAAAATAGCGTATCATCTACCCCCCCCATGCTTTCCACGTGGGAAAAAGCAAGTCGGGAAAAACGGGCAAATCTTTGGTAAGTCCCTCAAAGCATATCGAGTTGCACAGCCTCTATCCGTGTCCAACAGAACGGGACGCTTTATCGGATCGCTCAGCGATCTTTTTTGGAACTTTTTCCCTGTCCCAGGGGTTGAAAAGACATTATGGGAGAAGCGAGTGTGCTTATGACCGGGCCGAATGTGGGACGACTCGATCGTTCGGATGAAGAGCTGCTTCAGGATACCGCCGCCGGGGATCTCCAAGCCTTCGACGTCATCGTCCGACGATACAGGGATCGGCTGCTCAATTTCGTCTTTCGCTTCCTCGGCGACCGGACGGCGGCGGAGGACGTGGTACAGGAAACCTTTCTGCGGGTTTTTCGTAAAAGCGGTGAGTTTCATGCCTCCGCGCGTTTCTCCACCTGGCTTTTTACCATAGCGGGAAACCTGGCCAAGAGCGAACTCAGACGGCGCAAACGGTGGCGCTTCACTTCCTTGGGATGGAACGAAGATGTCGAGCAGCACGTAGAAATCCCGGACGAAAGGCCGCATCCCGATGCGCTTGCGGAGACCGAAATCGCGACCGAAGCCATCCAGAAGGCCATCGAATCGCTTCCGCCCAATCATAGACAGGTGGTCATTCTCAGCGATATTCAGGGCATGGCTTACGAGGAAATTGCTCAAATTGTGGGCTGTCCCGTGGGCACGGTAAAATCCCGGATCAACCGGGGGCGGTTGCGCCTTCAGAAGAAATTAGAGCGGTTGGGCTATCTGCCCGGTTCAATGGAGGCCGAATTGAAAGTGAAAAATGAAAAGTGAAAAGCGTTCTCTTTCCCCTGCACTTTGCACTTTCTCTTGAGACTAACAGGTCCCAGAGATACCAGGAGGTTGTATGATGACGTGCAAAACGTGTCGCAGAAGGATGTCCGAATTCCTCGATGGAAGTCTGGACGTGTGGATAAAAAAGGGTTTCGAGGAACATCTGAGGGTGTGCCCGGCCTGCAGGAACCAAGTGCATACCATGCAAGCCCTTAAAAAGACACTGGGCCACCTCCGCCCGATCCGACCTTCCTCCCACTTCCACTTTGCTCTCCGGACAAGGCTTATAGAGGAACTGGGCCGAAGAAAACGGCTTCAGAGCGGGTTCCATGCGTGGGTGTCGTTTAGAAGACCCATCCTGATTGCAGCTTCCTTCGCTTTGCTGGTCTTGTTGCCGATCCGTCTGAGCCGCCAAAACCTCACTGAGGAGCGTGCGCACTCCGAACGGATCGTGACGCACTACGTACTCGATCACATTTCTCCTTCCGACCGGAATGCCTCGATCTCCCTCGATTCGAATTCCAACGTTTATTTCACCGGGCCGGATACGGCTTTTGTTCCTGTGCAGACCGTTTCCGGACGGATCCGAACCGTCAGCTTTTGAGAAGGTACGTGAAACGTAAAACGTAGTGTTCTGTCAAGTTTGATTTGCAGGATAGAGCCGAGAAAAAATCGGGCAAAGGATTAAAATCGGGCAAAGGATTGCCCTCCTACAAAGGCACGTAGGAGGCGAATCCCTTCGCCGATTAGGGAACTTCAGATATGGGAATCTCTATCCATCAGGTTAAACCTGACGGAGCAGTAGTGTTCTGTCAATGTTGAATTGACGGGTTCGTAGTCGTTTTGGCGGTTAGATAGCGACTAAAGTCGCTACTGCAAGCAGTCCATCAAAATGAACTTGACAGAACAGTAGATGGAACTTGGGAGGCGGATTTCTGCTACGTTTCCCTTCTTCCTCTTTCCTGGAATGTTACGATGAAACCTTCGCTTGTATTATTTCTCCTTCTCCTCACGATGGGTCCCATCGAATCTCCGCGATCTGCGTGGGGTGAAAACGGCGTTCTGGAGCGTATGGAAGATGAGATCGCCTCTATTGTGGGGAAAGCCCGTCCCCTCGTGGTAAGTATCCGTGCCGATCACCCCGAACCGGGCCGAAGCGGGCGATGGCAGCGCAACGTGGGATCCGGCGTGGTGCTGGATTCCGAAGGCCACATTCTCACCGCGGAAAGCGTGATCCGCGGGGCGGAGCGTATCGAGGTGGTTGCGATCTCCGGGAAAAAATACCCTGCCGAACCCGTCGGCTTCGATCCGGAATCGGGCCTCGCCGTGATCCGCGTCAAAGAACCCGCTTTCTCCGCTTCTCCCTTTGGAGACTCGGATCGCGTGCAGATCGGGCGGTGGACTCTCGTGGTTGGCAATTCCATGGGCGTGGTATCCGCCTCCGCCTTCGGTCTCATCACCGGATTCCGGGAGGGCGGAAGATGGATCCAGATCAACACACGGATTTACCCCGGAAACGGAGGAGCGCCTCTTTTCGACAGCAAGGGACGCCTCATCGGCATCGTCATCGGGGAACTCTCCCCCCATCGTTCTGACCCGTCTCGGCCGGGTGTCCCGTCCGCGACGCTGGCGATTCCGATAAACGAGGCCCGCCGCGTGGCCCGGCATCTGATCGCCGATGGGGAGATCACCTACGGCTGGCTGGGCGTGACTGCGGGCCCAGTGAACACTTCGACTGAGAAACCGCAAATTATGGTGTGGCAGGTTGCCCGGCACAGTCCCGCGCATAAAGCCGGCATTCGGCGCGGAGACCTTATTTTGACGTACAAAGGACACCCCATCAAAAGTGTATGGGAATTAGCGCACAGGGTGAGAACGACTTCCGTGGGACAGGTGGTGAACATAGGGCTACGGCGGGCGGACCGGCGCGTTTCCATGCCTGTTCGGATCGAAAAAAAACCACCGTCCCGGCGTGTCCGTTGAGATTCCGCATCAACCCCTTTTCACTTGAAAAGTAAATAATTTCCCGCAGTGAAAGAGGTTCGGCATCAAAAAACCCCCACACGGTAAGTGTGGGGGTTTTCTTCGGGCGCATTTACCTGACGTTATCGTTCCCAGATCGGCACGAGCCTGAAACGTCCGTCCGCCATCTGGTTCACGTCGTACGTCCGCACTCCGGCCGTGCGGCCCGCTTCTAAATCTTTCCATGAGTTGCCGATGAGAATCGCGTCTTCGGGAGCGGCATCCCACGCGGCAAGAATCTTAACCAGCCCCTCCGGATCAGGTTTTCCCCGGAGCACGTCGTCGCTGGAGACGATCAGGTCAAACAGATCGGACACATCGAATCGTTCAAAGATCAGCGCAATCGTGCTTTGAAGATTGGCCGAAAAGATCGCGAACCGCTTTGTCGGATCGTTCCGCTTGAGAAATTTCAGCACTCCGAGGAGCGGACGATTGACCAGTGCGCTTTCTACGTCGTTCTGCTCGTAATCCCGCCAGGTACAGAGGATCCTCCCCAGCATTTCCGCCTCCACGTGCTCCCTGAGAAACCGGAGCGTCTGTACGCCCTCGAAACCCAGTTGTTCACCCCATCGGCGCATGTCCCACCTAAAGCCGTCCCAGTCCACGTTCCACGTAAAGAGCGTCTCCCCGAAATCGCAGACCACGAGTTTGGGAGACGCAAATATTTCCTTCAAGGCAGGATCCAGAATCACAAGATTGTCCTTTCTGAAAGAAAAACCTCACCGCAGAGACGCGGAGAACGCAGTGAACTTCAAAGGCAAAGGGGGAGGCTGAGGTTGAGACCACCTCCCCCCGCCTTTCTTAACCTCAACCTTAACCTGCTTTTCTCTGCTTAAGCCGCCTTAGCTCTCGCCTCGAACTTGAAGGAATACACGCGCTTCGTCCTTTTCCGGCGCTTGTACGCTTTGGCCAGTTCCAGGAAAATACCCACGTCGCTTTCCAGATCGGACTGGGTGCCGTCGAAATAAAACGTTCGGATAGGAATGTGGTCGTAATCGCGGCTGACCACCGGATAGATCGCCTCGCACACAATGCCGTTCATACAGGTGAACGGGCTGATATCCACGATGCCATCCGCACCCTTTTTGTGCAGATAGATCGCCTTGCCCACGCTGAGCACCATCTCCCCCAGCGCTCCGGTGTAAGGCAGATAGGGATAGCTGTAATTCAGGACCTCTTCTACATCAGGCTCCTCGGAGCCTTTGAAATCCTCGTGAAATGGCTCCAACAAGGCGTGTTCGTCTTTTCGTTGCACCGCGTTTTTAATCTTGGCGCCCAGCATTTCCAGCGAAACCCGCTTGCCCTTCTTCCGGATATTGTCCTGCTGTTCGTTGTTGGTGTACCAAACCCACTCGGACACATCGGAAAGCCAGCACTCTCCGCCTTGCTCCTCGATTTTTCGGACCAGATCCTCGTTGCTGAACATATTCAACCGGCAAAAAATTTCCCCGACCACGCCGATAAGTGGCCGTTCTGGATCGTAATCCGCGGGAATCGCACGGAAGGCGTCCCGCGCCCGAGTCAAGGCATTGCGCATGTTCGTTAACTTCTTCTTGTGAGTTACCCCCGGCTCCCGGATGGCGTCGCATACATCATTCAGACTGGCTTCAAACACCTCATCCGTCTCGCCTTTGTTGATTTCGTAGGGACGGGTCTTGAGCAGCATCTTCATTAAAATATCCGAAGAAACCATGCCCCGCCAGGCGGTGCGGATGACATCCTGGCCTCCGATGTCCTCGTAGCTGTTCTCGCTCGTGGGAGAGAGGATCATTACGTCCTCAAATCCGTTGTCATCGAGCACCTTTCGCTGATAGATCAGATACTGCCCGAAACGACATGGCCCATTGGCCGTCATCATCATAAAGGCCGTTTTTTTGGGATCGAATCCCTCCTGTTCGGTGATGCCCATAAAGTTCCCTAACGTCACCTTCTCCGGATAGCATTCATCTCCGGAGGTATATTTATTCCCCAACTCCTTGGTGTGCTCGTCGGATGGCGGCACGGGCCGGGCCTCCACCCCGATGGACTCAAACGTAGCCGCCATCACCCGCGCGCCACTGTACGGCATACGGGGAATGTAGAGGGTGCGTCCTTTTAAGCTGTGCTTGGGCTTGGTATTCGACATAGTTGTATCCTTCGTGAAACGTGTTTCGATTTCGGATTTCGGATTGGGGATTTCGGATTGAAAACCCAACCTTCGAGTTCGGATTGGACGTTTTGAAATCAGCTTTTTTTGCTTTTTTTCCGTGCGGTCTTTATGGATGCAACTACGATTGCCAAGAGCTCATCTGCCTCTTTCATCAAGAGCGCTAATTTTTCCGATTCCACGATGTCGGCTTCAGACAGTAGCTCCATCCAATACAGGCTTTCGTCCGCTTCTTCCTCTACGATTCCCATCTTTGAAATGAAATCGCGCGTGAATTTGGCGCGGCACGCCGCACGATAGTTGGCCCCTACCGAAGTGCCTGAACGCAATAGTTGGCGCGCGATCACCTCCGCCGTTCGTCCCGTGGGCAACG
>MVCQ01000174.1 GCA_002059205.1 Candidatus Latescibacteria bacterium 4484_107 | reverse complement strand
GGCCGGAGGTGGATGCGGCGGTCGTCGGGATGATGAACGAAGACGAGGTGCGTAAAAACGTTGGATGTCTTGGGGCATAACGTGTTGGCATGGGCATAACCGCATGCGTTCCGAGAAAATCCCAGAGGGGCAAACGCGAGATTTCCCCCTTGCCATGCAATCCGCCCAGTCAGACTTCTGAGATCTCTGAAAGCCCGGAGGCCTGTCGTACCGAATTCGGCAAAAACCCTGACTGCACACAAGTGATCTGCGTCCTCCGCAGCTTCAGGCTTTTCATAAAAAATAGCGTTTTGAAACCGAAAATCCAAAATACATTGCTGCACAAGGGGAAAAGAAAATTTTCCCCGAATTCATGAATAATCCAGCCAAGAGAGCGTTCTCATGCAATTTGAAATCGAAGGCCGCGACAAGAGGGGACCGATTCGGCTGAACATCACGGCGGAAAATCAATTTGCCGCAAGGGGAAACCTGGAGCGATCAGATCATTCTGCGCGATGACTTTCCAAATGTGTGTATGGGCTATCCCGCTTCGGTGGAGATCGAAGAGAATCGGATATTCACCGTGTATTGGTTCAATCTCTTCGGCCGGTATTATCTCGAGGGAAGTTATTGGACCCTACCTGACAAGATAGATCCCTGAGTGGACGAGGAGAGAACCATGCATTCCAACAAAGAGATTCCCGAATGGATCAGAGCACTCAGAAAGGATCAGCTTTCTTTCTTAGAGACCGTGAGACAACCCGGTCCGTACGGACGGTTCCGGTACGCTCCGGAAGGATGCTTCCTGCCCCATGAGCCGCTCAGTTCCGGCTATGCGTTCGGCAGCTTGGATAAGATGAAAGCCTACGATGGTCTCGAGGAGCATAAAAAGCGGGAGTGGGCTGATTATCTCCGTTCGTATCAGGACGCGGAAACAGGGGACTTCTACAGCAGAGAAATGGAGAATCTGTGTCCCCCTCCTGAGAAGAATGCGCTTGATCTCAAGTACCTCGTCCGGCGTATGCTCACCCGCAACACATCCGGGTACCTGAAACGGATGGGCTTTCCTCCTCGATATCCTGTCCACCATCCGGAGGTGGAAGCCTTCACCGATAAAGAGAAACTCATCGCCCATCTCGATTCTTTTCCCTGGGATAAAAGTCCCTGGGGCGCCGGCTCGCACGGTAGTATGACAACTGGTTGGCTTTTCGAGCGTTTCAAACAGGGGGAGGAAGCATTCCGCAAGCCCACCAAATGGGCTATCGAGTACATGCTCGAAAAGCAAGATCCCCAAACAGGCCTGTGGGGAAATCCATCCTGCCCGCTGTATGAGCGGGTCAACGGCGCTTACAAGGTGCTCATCAAACTCACGATCACCTTTGGGATGCTTCCAAAATATCCCGAAAAAATTATAGACAGCGTCTTCAGAAACTATTCGGATCCCGCCTACGAAATGGATGGCTGCAACGAATTTGACAATGCCTTTGTGCTGGCAGCCGCCCTGCGCGCGACGGACTATCGAAAACAGGAAATACAGGAACTGGTGCTCAGCCGTCTGCCGTTCGTAAAACCCTTCCAAAAGGAAGACGGCGGATTTTCGTATTTCCAAAATCAGTGCATTACGACCAACGCGCAAGTGCAATTGATAGACCGCCCCCGTCCGCAAAGTGATATGGCCGGCACCGCGACCTTTGTGGAGTTCTTCTGGACCGCGTTTACGATACTGGATTGGCACAAGGAGCTGGGTTGGAGATCGCTTTGGGAGGGGGTTCCTGAGAAGCCGGTTGAATTGTAGAGGATCTTTTGACCGCAACGTTCGCAGAGAAGACGCAAAGAGCGGGATTCCTCTGCATATTCCCCGTCTCAGCGATTCCATTCACAAAGAAAGGAGCGGCCAACGTGAGGCGAACTAAAAAACGGTTCAAGATGTGGGCGGCCGGTGTGGGGATCGGTTTGCTTGGCGGGTTGCTGGTGCTTGGGATTCCACTTGGCGTGGGGCGATTAGGGGAGATGCTGGACGGATTTGAGGCGAAGATGCTGGATTTGCGGTTTGCGCTGTCCTTCCGCGTGAGGATCCCTTCCGGTTGTTCAACCCCGAGTCCTCTTACGGGTTCGATGCGACGATCCATGGGCTGTTTCCCCGAAAGGCGCGCATCGAGGGCCCCTTCCCGGAATTGGCCCGGGCTTCGGCGGGATTGGGGTGCGTGAACATTTTCCCGGACGAAGACGGGATCACACGCTCGATGCCGCTCTTTGTGCAAATTCTGGATCGGACGTATGCGACGCTTGGCATGAAGATGGTGCTGGATCTTCTCGGTGTAGAGGAGCAGGACATCGGGATCGTGCCCGGCGAACACGTGCGGCTCACGCTGAGAAACGGGAAGACCGTGGATATTCCCATCGGAGAAGACGGGAGGATGCTGATCCACTATACGGGGAACTACCGGTCTTTTCGTTACATCTCGTACTACGATGTGTTGGAGCAGCGGATTCCGGCGCGCTTCTTCGAGGGGAAGATCGTGCTCGTGGGCGCGTCGGCGCCGGGGCTGATGGATCTGAGATCCGTGCCGTTTAGTGCGCAGTTTCCAGGTGTGGAGATCCACGCCAATGTGCTGCATACGATCCTCAGCGGCGATTTTCTCCGAAAGATGGATTTCGACGTGGTGGCGCTCATCGTTATTCTATCGGGCCTGCTCACGGGGATTATGGCGCTGACGCTGTCGCCGCTGTACGGGGGCATCGGAATCGCTGTATGCTGGATGGTCTATGCGTATCTCTCTTTATTTACGATGTTTGAGGAACACAATCTGTGGCTGGAGTTGACCCGTCCGACGCTCGCGGTGATCTTCGTGTATATCTCGGCGATCGTCCTCCGGTATCTGACCGAGGAGCGGGAAAAGCGGCGGGTGAAGGGTTTTTTCCAGACGTACGTGAGTCCGGAGTTGGTGGAACGAATGTTGGAGGATCCCGCGTTGGCCGAGTTGGGCGGACGAAGGCAAGAGGTGACGGTGTTTTTTTCAGACATAGCCGGATTTACCACCATATCGGAGGGCATGGAGCCAGACGAGTTGGTGCCCTTCCTCAACGAATACCTGACGGCCATGACGGAGATTGTGCTCAAATACGGAGGCACGGTGGACAAATTCGAGGGGGATGCGGTGATGGCGTTTTTCGGAGCGCCGGTCCCGCTTCCGAATCACGCCCTGGCCGCGTGCAAAGTGGCGTTGGAGATGCAGAAGACGTTGGGGACGCTTCGAAAAAAGTGGGACGAGGAGGGACTCCCGGAGGTGCGCATCCGGATCGGGCTGGACACGGGGGATGTGGTGGTGGGCAATATGGGTTCCAAGGACAAGATGGATTATACAGTGATGGGAGATCACGTCAACACCGCGTCCCGCTTAGAAGGAGTCAACAAGCAATACGGCACCGCCATTATGCTCAGCGAGCACACCTATCGGCGGGTGAGGGAAGAGGTGATTGTCCGGGAATTGGATGTGACGCGGGTGAAGGGGAAAAACGAGGCGCTGCGGATTTACGAGCTCTTGGCGCTGCGTTCGGAGGGCGTATCGGAGGAAGTTCAGAAAAAACTGGAACAGTACACCGAGGCGTTGACGTTATACCGGAATCGGCAATGGACGGCGGCCGAAGAGGCGTTCCGCCAAATTCTGGAACAGGATTCGGAGGACGGCCCCTCGAAAACATACGCGGCTCGATGCCGGAACTATCAGGAAAATCCGCCGGCGGAGCCGTGGGATGGCGTGTGGGTGATGGACACCAAGTAGGGGCGGACCTGTGTGTCTGCCCGAAACGGTGCCCCCCTGCGTCGCTCTTCCTGTTGCATCGGGATTTTGTAATTCCGATGCTCAGTTTTGTGGGATCTAAAAGGTTCGGGGAAAAAAGCCGCCCCAAGCTGTCGAAGCTCAGAACGGCTTTCCTTTTACCTCCAAAGAGCGTACCGGACAAAACGGGGCAACGCTTCGGCTTCTCTTTATAACCACGGATTTCAGGCCCACGCGGATACACCCACAAGCGCCACATCTGATCCGCGACGTTTTTCAATCCGTGGTTATGCTTGGCCCCTTATAGTTCAGTAGCGGAATGGGACAGTGTGCATAGCGCGGCAAAGCCGCAACCCAAATTCAAAAGCAATGGGACACGGATAGCACGGATTTACACGGATCAAACAAAGGTGCTGTAACTGAAACAAAAAAAATTTGCAGATTAGTAGCATAGGGAGCCGGGGAACCTGCCTTTGTGCACGGATTCCGGAAGACGGGGTTGGGTTTTGGGCTTCGGGCTTTGAAATTTGACCTTGATATTATTTGGGGAAAGGGCCGTATCCGAATCTGACAAAGCCGGATCATAACCCCTCCATATATTTATCAATCTCCCGCTCCAACTCGTCCACGCGCTCCAACTCGTCATCCGGAATCGTGTTTTTCATCCGCACGAGGGTTTCCACAAGCGGCGTGTCCATAACGGTCAGAATCGGCACGCCTCTCTCCAAAACCTCGACCGCCCGCTTATAGAAATGCAGGATGACGTGCATCATCCTGAGTTGTTTTTCCGGAACGCAGTACGCATCTATGGCATCGAATGCGTTCTGCTGAAGGAAGGCTTCTTTGATCATACGCGCTACTTCGAGGAAAAGACGCTGGCGGTCCGGGAGGGCGTCTGGCCCCACCAACTGGACCACGTGTTGAAGCCGATTTTCCTCCCGCAGGATATTGATCGCCTCCGTTCTGAGAGCGGTCCAGGGAAGCTCGAAATGTTCCTCCCACCACGGGCGCACCTCCTGAGCGTATTCGCTGTAACTGATATTCCAGTTGACGGAGGGGAAATGCCGCGCGCCGGCCAACTCTTTGTCGAGTCCCCAGAAGGTGCGGATAAAACGCCGGGTGTGCTGCGTGACCGGCTCCGAAAAATCGCCTCCGGGGGGCGAGACCGCGCCTACGATGCTGACCGATCCCTCCCGTCCATCTTCGGAGACAATCGCCCGTCCGGCGCGCTCGTAAAATTCGGCCAATCGGGACGCGAGGTACGCGGGATAGCCCTCCTCCGCCGGCATTTCCTCCAATCGCCCTGACATTTCCCGGAGTGCCTCGGCCCATCGGGAGGTGGAATCCGCCATCAGCGCCACGTGATATCCCATATCCCGGTAATACTCCGCCATCGTGATCCCCGTATAAATACTGGCCTCCCGGGCCGTAACCGGCATATTCGAGGTATTGGCGATCAGGATCGTGCGCTCCATCAGGGGACGGTTCGACCTCGGATCGAGCAGCTTTGGAAATTCTTCGAGCACCTGCGTCATCTCGTTTCCGCGCTCACCGCAGCCGATATAGAGCACGATATCCGCGTCGCTCCATTTGGCCAGCTGATGCTGGGTGATGGTCTTTCCGGTCCCGAATCCGCCCGGTATGGCAGCCGCGCCGCCCCGGGCCAGGGGGAAGAAAAAATCCAGCACGCGCTGACCCGTGAACAAGGGCACATTGGGAGGAAGCCTTCGGAGCATGGGGCGGCTCTTTCGCACCGGCCATTTCCGGAGAAGTTGTATGTCCACGATCTCGCGCTCGGTCTGAATTTTAGCGATGGGCGTGTCCACGGAAAACGCGCCTTCCCCGGCGATCCACTCCAAATCCCCGGAGATTCCGGGAGGCAGCATAACTTTATGCTCGATTAACGGAGTCTCCTGAACCACACCCAAAATGGCCCGTTCGGTCAATCGGTCTCCTTCGTGCGCCGAGGGGACAAAGGGCCACTTCTTCTCCCGGTCTAAGGCATGCACCTGAATGCCTCTCCGGATGAAATCTCCGGCTGCGACTTGGAGGGCACCGAGGGGCCGTTGAATGCCATCGTACACGTTGCCCAACAGGCCGGGCCCCAGTTCCACGGAAAGCGGCGCATGCATAGAAACCGCCTGCATCCCCGGCATCAGTCCCACCGTATCCTCATAGACCTGAATGGTAGCCTCGCCCCCATTCAGCGCGATGACCTCCCCGATCAGCCGATCCGGCCCCACTTCCACCTGATCCCTCATCTTGGCGGCGCGCATTCCCTTTGCAAATACCACGGGGCCGTTTATCCTGGAAATTATTCCGGTGTCGTCTTTTTTGGGCATTCCGTTACTTTCCGATTTCGGATTGGGGATTTCGGATTTCGGATTGCGGATTGAAAATCAGCACGCCACCATCCGGCAACTCTGAGAGAAGCAACCAATCA
>MVCQ01000173.1 GCA_002059205.1 Candidatus Latescibacteria bacterium 4484_107 | reverse complement strand
GGCTGCACGCAAGCAGGGCCTCGAAGTGCGCACGGGGAACTCCCCGCTTGCCATCAACGCGAAGGCGCGGGCTTCGGGGGATCCCACCGGTTTCGTCAAAGTCGTTGCGGAGAAGAAGAGCGGACGGATCGTGGGCGTGCAGGGCATCGGTCATCACGTCACCGCGCTGGCCGCCGAAGCCGCGTTGGCGATCCAGCAGGGACTCACTGTGGAGGCATTCGGCAAAACCATCCATCCCCATCCCACGCTCTCCGAATCGCTTCATGAGGCTACGGAGAAAATGCTTTACCACGGATAAACACGGATAAACACGGAAAAACACGGAAAAATACGGAAAAATACGGAAAAATCCAAAAACAGAGCATCTCTGTGTACTTCCGTGAAATTCCGTGGAGAAAAAGGAGTTTCGCTTGAATCCCGACTATGCCCTGCGTTCCGATAGAAAACCGCCCTGGCTGCGAGTGACCGTGCGTGCTCCCGACGGCCGATTGCGCAAGGGTGTGGCCGAGGCCGTCGCACGGATGGAGTTGGAATACGTGGTGCTGACGTCCGTGACGCGCGATGACCTCGAAGACGGCGGGGCGGGACATTTCGTCCGCACGGTGCAGACGATTCGGGAGCGTCGTCCGACCATCCGGGTCGAAGTGTTGATCCCCGATTTTGAGGGCGACCAACGGGCGCTGGCCACGCTTCTCGAATGCGCTCCCGAAGTGGTGGGGCACAATATAGAGACCGTGCCCCGACTTTACCGGAGCGTTCGCCCCGGCGCGGATTACGAACGATCTATAAAAGTTCTGCGCACCTTGAAACGCCTCGATGGGAACATTATCACGAAATCGGGCCTGATGCTCGGACTCGGAGAACGGGAGGAGGAAGTGCGTTCGGCGATGCGGGATCTGCGGGACGCGGGCTGCGATCTGTTGGTGATCGGCCAATATCTCCAACCCCGGAGTTCCTATCAGGCGGAGGGGATGTACGAATCGTGCGTGAATGAATGAAACCTTTGCAAAGATTTTACCGCAGAGCACGCGGAGTGCGCAGAGCCCCCCCCAGTTGCTTTGTTTTTCTCCGCGTTCTCAGCGACCTCCGCGGTAAAATAACCTCTGGTAAAACAGACAGGACAGCTTTGATGAACGAAACGCCGACTCCGCCATGCATCATCCGCACCCTCGGGATGATGGATTACGATGATGCCTGGGAGCTTCAGAAAACCCTTCAGAGAAAGCGCATCGCGGGCGGTATTCCGGATACGCTCCTGTTCGTCCAGCATCCGCCCGTATATACGCTGGGAAGAGGCGGACAATTCGAGCACCTTCTTTTCCACGAGCAGGAGTTGAAAGAGAAAGGGATCGCATTTCGTCACGTGGATCGGGGAGGGGACATCACGTTTCACGGCCCCGGACAACTCGTCGGCTACTTCATCGTGGACCTTAAAGCGCTCTATCCGGACCTTCACCGTTTCTTCCGGGACATCGAAGAAATCCTCATCCGAACACTCGGAGACTATGGGCTGTCCGCCTCGAGGAGGGAGGGTATAACCGGCGCATGGGTGGGCCAGGACAAAGTGGCCGCCATAGGTCTTGAGGTCAGGCGCTGGGTGACGATGCACGGCTTTGCGCTGAACGTGCACACCGATCTGTCCTATTTCGAGGGGATCGTTCCGTGCGGGCTGTCCGATACGGGCGTGACCTCCATCGAGAAACTGCTCGGCCGCCGGATCGAACTGGATGAGGTGATGGAGCGGGTGGTGGTGCATGTTGAGGAGGTGCTGGATAGAAGGGGCGTTTGGGAAAGCGCGAATGTCGGTGTGAAAGGTAAAACGTAAAACGGGAAGCGGGAAACTTCCACCACGTTCCAAGGATTCGTTTCCTAAGGGGCGGCATGAAAAGAAGAAGAAGAAGACCCTCTAAGACTATTAAGCATACTTTTGTGTACTGGCTCGTGCTCATCCTGTTCGCCTCCGTCCGCAGGATGTCGAGAAGAACCGCGTTGCGCTTCGGAGAGGCATTGGGGAGTGCGGCTTTTCATCTTTTCTCAAAGGAACGAGCGAAGGTCCAAAAACACCTTTCCATCACTTTTCCCGATCGTTCGCCGCGCACGATCGTTCGGCTTTCCAGAGCGGTCTTCGTCCATCTCGGCAAAAACGCCGTAGATCTGATGCGGATGGGATCGAGTACGAAGGCGGAGTTGGATCGGATCGTGTCCGCCGAAGGGCTGGAACATCTGGATCGAGCGCGGGAGGAAGGCAAGGGCGTGCTCCTTCTGAGCGGACACATCGGGAACTGGGAATTGCTCGGAGCGTATCTGGCGATGAAGGGCTATCCCGTCAGCGTCGTGGGCAAGAGCCTGAATAATACGAGGTTGGATCGTCTGCTTGTATCCCACCGGGAGCGGTTCGGTCTGAGAAACATCGCGCGGGGCAAAGCGACTCGTGAAATTCTTCGCGCCCTGCACCGGGGGAAATTTGTCGCCTTTCTTATTGATCAGGATACGAAGGTCGAGGGCGCGTTCGTGGACTTCTTCGGCCGGCCGGCTTTCACTCCGACAGGCCCCGTCACTCTGTCCCTGAAACTCGGAGCGCCTATCGTCCCGATCGCCATTCACCGGGAGCAGGACGATACCCATCATTTCATCGTACGTCCCCCAATCGAACTGATCCGAACCGGGGATGAAACCGAGGACCGACGCATCAACACGGCGCACTGCTCGAAAATCATAGAGGACTTTATCCGGGAACATCCCGCCCAATGGGTTTGGATGCACCGGCGGTGGAAGACGAAGGCAATGAAAGTGAAAACTGAAAAATGAAAAATGGAAAGACCCCCACCCCGCCGCCTCAATTCGGTGGGGGCATCGTTCTTTGCTCATTAAATTAAATTAGTCGCCCAAATTTTATTGAGGAACGCACCATGAAAAATAAACGAGTTCGCATGCGACCACTCCGATGCTGGAAGGGCATTGCTCATTGCTCATTGTTCATTGTTCATTGTTTTTTGCTCCTTACGTCGGCTTGCACCACGACGGAGGATCAAGATGCTCCTGTCGCAAAAACGGAGGAGTTGCCCGATCAGGAGTCGTGGAACTCGAAGATCATATTGTCGGAAGAGGGGATCGTCCGGTGTATCATTCATGCGGGGCATCTTCAGCAGTTCGAGGCCGAGGAGATCGCCAAAATAGACGAAGGGATGAAGGTGGATTTTTTCGACGAACAGGGAGAACACACCTCGCAACTTACCGCTCGTGAGGGCGAGGTGCATCAGAAGACCAAGGACCTCGAAGCCTCCGGGGATGTGGTGATTGTCTCGGACGACGGGATGCGACTGATGACCGAACACATCCGATGGGAGCATGCCCGTCAGAAGATTTTGGCTCCGGGGGAGGTCACCCTCGCCACGGATCAGGGCACGGAGACGGGCGTGGGCTTAGAGGCGGATGCCGGATTTTCCCATTGGACGATGCGCGAAGTGACCGGCCATTCCGAGGAACGCTTCGAGAAGCTTCCACAGAGCAAGAAATGAATCTTCCTGCGCGTTTTGCACTTAGACGCCCAGAACCACTGATGACACTGATGACCCCACTGATAACACTGATCCCGCCACCCCATCCCCACCGGAGGAGGTGGGGACAGGATCAGTGCTATCAGTGCATATCAGTGAGATCAGTGATTCCGGAGGTTGAGCTAAGTGAAAAACTCGTAGCTTCACTGCAAGGCACGTAGCGGTCGCCGAGCCGCTTCCCCTGAGTAAAAGATGAAAAACGAGCTAAGTAGAATTCCTTACAGAACACGCACGGACGCGGACAGACCTGGTTTTTCCCATGTTTTTATCCGTGTTCCTCCGTGTTCCTCCGTGTCCAATTGCCTTTGTCTGACTATTCTGTTCCTGCTGATCGGGAACGTTTTCGGAATGCCCGACGGACCCTCCGAAGCCGGCAATCCGCAAGCCGCAATCCCCAATCCGCAATCGAAGGAGGAAATCCGCTTCTCCGCGGATGTCACGGAGGGGGCGCGCATCGGAGAGCACCTCGTCAAAACGTATAAGGGAAACGTGATTGTCGCGCATGGCGGAACGATCCTGCATGCGGACGAAGCCACGTACGTGCAATCCGAAAAAAAGGTGCTCCTTCGGGGACATGTGTCCGCAGTGGATTCGTCCAGCGGGAGATCGCTCTATGCGGACGAGGCCACCTATTTTCAGGTTGACGAGAAGGTGGCGCTTTGGGGGCACGTCTCCGTGGAAGATTCCCTGGGCAGGATCACCTCGAATCGGATGACTTACCTCGTTCCTTCCAAAGAACTCGCAGCGCAGGAGCATGTCGTCGCCACGTACGGCAAGCAGACCTTGAAGGCTGAACAACTTAGAACGCGACGGGAGGGAAAAACGATCGTCGCGGAGGGGCGCGTCGAACTGGTGGACAAGGAGAATCGGCTGATCCTCACGGGCGGTCGCATCGAGTACGACGAACGCGCGAAATTCGGCATCGCCACCGGGTCTCCGAAAGTGATCCGGCGAGACGCGTCCGGCGAGGGTTCCATTACCATAACGGCGGATACGATGGCGGTCCATACGGAGGAAAATAAGACGGTGGCTGTCGGGAACGTGCACCTCGTCAAGGATCGGTTGGAGGCTTTTTGCGACAGCGCGGCCTATTTCCAGCAGGAGGGGAAAGCGCTGCTCAGAATAGGCCCCAGGGCGGTTCAGCGGACGGGCGATCCGGAGAAGAATGATGTCCTGCGCAAAAACGAGTTGATCGGGGACACGATTGAACTTACCCTGAAGGACGACGTGCCTGTCGAGGTGGCGGTATTCGGCGAGGCCCGGGCCACCACCACGACGTTGGATGCTTCGGGCGCGGAAACGCCGGATAAAAGTTTCCTGAAGGGCCGCAGCATCACGATGAAACTGAAAGCGGAAAAACTGGAGGAGATGGTTGTGTCCGGGAACGCGATCAGCCACTATCGCACCTCCCAAGGCGAAAAAAAGCAACCTGCTGAAAACGACGCCACCGGCGACCGCATTGTGCTTTTTTTCGACGGGGGCAGTATAACACGCGTGCGCATCGAGGGAGGCGTTCTGGGCACGTACTATTTTGCGTCTGAGTAGGTTGTTTTACCGCAGAGGGCGCTGAGACCGCAGAGATCGCAAAGAGAAGCCTGGTTAAGGTTGAG
>MVCQ01000172.1 GCA_002059205.1 Candidatus Latescibacteria bacterium 4484_107 | reverse complement strand
CTTTGATTGTAGCAAGGATCCTAGCGAGTTCTTCAGGAGAATAGACGGGTAGCACCGCCCGTTTGAAGTCCTTGAGATTACGGGTAACAATAGCATGAACGCCCACGTGACGGGCGGCCTCATGCAAGACAGCGCCCTCAAAATCTGAGAAATTCAACACAGCAGCATCCTCCAAAACGGCACGATTGACCGGAGCAAACTCGAAAAGCCTGAAGAGCTTTCCAATCTCAATCTGCGCCTGGTCTGCTCCCACGACCTTCGCGGCAAGGTAGTGGATGGTCGTTATGGTCGTTGTGCCAAGGAAACCGCCTATTTCTCCGGCTTCCCCCTTCGAGAATACCTGTGCCGCTATATCGGCGAAAGGCGCGCGATCCAACATCACATCCAGTACCCCATTCGTGTCAAAAAGCACGTTCAGAGGTATTTCTCCTCAAGATGGTGTCTATACTCGTCTTCAGTGACCTGGCCGCCTTCAAGCGATCCTTTGAGCGAGCGGACGACCGGAGTGCATTCATAAGCCGCTTGTGAGGTCTCTTCAGCAAGCAGGGAAAAATAGTCGGCAACCATTTGAGAGATCGATTTGCCCCTCTTTTCTGAGTAAAACGTTGCGCGCTGCACTAAGTTTTCATCGAGATGAAGCGTCAGTGTCTCCATATTTTCACCTCCAAAGGGGAGGTTGAAGTAGTTATGGGATAGGAATATTGGCTCTGCACGGCTTGCCGTGACCTCCGCTCCGTTCCGTGCACGGTTCGGCTGGGGGACAGCGTCGAGTGTCCGTTCCCATGCAGAGCGTGGGAACGAGAGGAAAAATTCATCACGGTCCTCTTCTCCTCTGATTGGGGATTTCCGATTTTCGATTGGGCGGATTGGGGAAAAATCCGCATTCCGCAATCCGAAATCGAATCACCACTCACCACTCACCACTCACCACTCACCAACTGTAATGATCGCCTTGATCACCCCATCCCGATATCCGCCCACCACGTCGAAGGCCTCCGCGATCCGCTCTAAGGGATAGCGATGCGTGACGAGGCATTTCAGATCCACCATGTTGCGCTCGGCCAATCGGATGGCACGGGGATACACGTGCTTCATCCTGCGAGCCAAGCGAATGGTGACGCCCTTGCGCCGGGCCGCCGAGGCTTTGAGGGGAATCCGGTCCTCGGGGCAAATGCCAATGAGGACCAGGGTTCCACCGGGCTTGAGAATTTCCATGGCCTGTTGAGGCGTGTCCAATGCGCCGGCCGCCTCGAAGACCACATCCACGCCGCGGCCTCCGGTCAATTTCTGAATACGCTCTACTGGATCGTCGTCCGCGCGAAGCGCCACGTCGGCTCCCAGACGCCGGGCCAGGTCCAGGCGGTCGTCGATAAGATCGGTTACAAAAATTTTGGCCGCACCGCTGAGTCGAACCAACTGAAGTACGCACAGCCCGATGGAGCCCACGCCGAGAATGGCCGCCGTGTACGCGGTGCGTATTTTCCCCAGATCTACGGCGTGAATGGCGACTCCGAAGGGTTCGAGCATCGCGCCGTCGGCAAAACTCAGGCCGCGCGGGAGCTTGAAGACCGCGTGCGCCGGGTGCGTCAAAAATTCCCGGAACGCGCCGTCAACCGGTGGGCTGCCGAAAAACCGGACATTCGGGCAAAGGTTGGGATTCCCCTGGATACACCATTCGCATACGCCGCAGGAAAGCGCGGGATCCACCGCCACACGATCCCCGATCCCGAATTGAGTGACCCCTTCGCCGACCCCTTCAATCACTCCGGCGGGTTCGTGGCCCAAAACAAGGGGGCTTTGTATAGGGGTATCTCCGATGCGACCGTCTTTGAAATAGTGGATATCCGAGCCGCAGACTCCGACGGCTTTGAGCCGAACCAGGACCTCGCCGGACTTGGGCTCAGGTCTGGGCATCTCCTCTATGCGCACATCGCCGGCTTTGTAAAGTTTGACTGCTTTCATGGGGAAACCCTCTTCTCTGATAGTTCCCGCATAGTGCGCGGTACGTGGCGAGTGCGCCGATCACCAATCGCCAATCACCCGGAAATACTAACCGGAATAAAGATATGCAAAAAAGAAGAAGATGTCAACCGATATACGAAAAAAGGTTCGGGATTTTGGAATTATTTTCGTATTGATCTTTGCTTCGGAATTGTGTATATTGATTCAATCGTAAGAGTCAAAATCTATCGTAGAGGCGCAAAGAACGCCGAGGAAAACCAAAAAACGAATCGTTTGGTGATCTGAAAGAGGTCTTCTTTCGGTTGGTTCGGGAAATTGCCTTCCCGAACTTGGAAAATTGCTCTCCCGAACCTCAGATGCCACAAGGCGGAGCATCTGGATTACAAAATCCCGATGCAACAGAAAAGAAAACAAAGCGTGCAAAGCTTGTTTACGTGTTCTCTCCGCGGTCTCCGCGTGCTCTGCGGTGAAAAAAAAGAACGCGCACCCATCGGAAGGGGGAAACCGCATGACCCGCTTGACGAAGCAAGATCGAATTCGATATGACCGCCAGATGATGTGGGAGGGTTGGGGCGATGAGGGACAGCGGCGCTTGAAGGAAGCGCGAGTGTGCATCGCCGGTATGGGAGGCTTGGGCGCTCCGGTCGCGCTCTATCTGACGGCGGCGGGCGTGGGCACCCTTCGGCTGGTGGATCACGATGTGGTGGAACTGAGCAATCTGAATCGGCAGGTTCTTTATACGGGGAACGACGTCGGACGGGCGAAGGCGCACTGTGCGGAGAAGCGACTTCGCGCGTTAAATCCGGCGGTGCGGATCGAGGCGATCCAGGAGCGCATTACCGGGGGAAACGGGTCGGAGTTGGTAGGCGCATCCGATGTGATTGTGGATGGATTGGACAATTTTCAGGCGCGGTTCCTGCTGAATGAGACGGCGGTGCAAAAAAAGATTCCTTTCGTGCACGGAGCAATCTGGGGCATGGGCGGACAGGTTACGGTGATCATGCCGGGAAAGACTCCCTGTTTGGCGTGTTTTTTCCCTGAACCTCCGCCGCCGGAGCGTTCTCCGGTGCTGGGAACGGCGCCGGGAGTGATCGGGTGCATCCAGGCCACAGAAGTGCTTAAATTACTGACGGGGATCGGGGATCCGCTTGCCGGACGACTGCTCCTGTATGATGGGGAGTTTATGGAGTTTTCGGAGGTGCGCGTGCGGAGGAAAAAAGATTGTCCGGTGTGCGTACAACTTTGAAGCCTGTGCCTGAGGCTACCCCCTCCGTCTTAAAAAGGACGGACGATCAAAGCGCCTTTCCATCTCGTTCCTCCGGCCTTTGGCTTCCGACTTCTGATCTCCGACTTCTGATTTCTGATTTTTGACCTCCGACCTTTGGCCTCTCCCAGAGTGATTTGACGAATAAAGCCAAGCAAAAATCGGGCAAAGGATTGCCCTCCTACAAAGGCGCGTAGGAGGCGAATCCCTTCGCCGATTAAGGAACTTCAGATATGGAAATCTCTATCCATCAGGTTAAACTTGACTGAGCACTATAAACGACGTCCATGTTTCTTTCTGAAAGAATTATGCGCGTCCCCTCTGCGCATAATGGAAATGCTGACCTCTGACCTCTGACCTCTGACCTCTGCCTATCTCCTCCACCATCCCCACTTAATCCCCAAAATCTTCTCTTTATGGGTGAAGACCCACCGCGATCCGAGATACCCGATCGTCCATCCAACCAGCACATCGGAGGGATAGTGGCGTCCGAGATAGATCCTCGAAAACGCAATGCTCGCTCCCAATGCATAATAGGCCGGGCGATACCGGGGGTAGCGATGCGCCAGCATGGTCGTCGTCGCACCGGCAGCCGCAGCATGCGCCGAGGGAAACGAGGAATTGCTCCGTTCGTATCTTCCTTCCGGGCGCCGACGTCCCACCGCCCACTTCAGGACGCTGACCACGCCCGCGCTCGCAACCAATGAAGTAAACGTCAGCTTGCCCGTGTCCTTCTCGTATTTTTCACCGTACGTCGAAAGCATCACGCACAGGGGCAGATTCGCCTTCACGCCCCCGAGATCCGTCGTCGTCTCCATCCAGGTATCCATCCACGGCGACCGATACGCGTCGTGCAGGGCCCGATAGAGCCGCTCATCCACGCTTTCCGCCTGAACTCCGGCAAAAAGAAAAAAGAACAGAAAAACCGTCCACGCGCCTATTCGACTTATAGAAGCCCTTGCTTTCATAGCCGTAGATTCCTCCTCCTGCACACCACCCACCAATCACCAATCACCAAAAACGCAATGAGGCTGAGTTCTCCGAAGAACCCAGCCTCATTGTTACCCATCTTTGTTCTAAAACATAGCACCCTATACGCCAACCAACTCTTTGGCTTTATCCACCGCCGAGGCGGCGTCGGGCGCATAGCCATCTGCGCCGATCTCGTCGGCGTAGTTCTGAGTTACCGGCGCGCCGCCGATCATGGTTTTCACCTGATCACGGACTCCGGCGGCCTCCAAGGCATCAATGGTCGTCTTCATGGCTGGCATCGTCGTGGTCAGCAGCGCGGACATAGCGATCACGTCCGGCTTTCGCTCCTTGATCACTTCCACGAATTTCTCCGGGTCTACGTCAATCCCCATATCGATCACCTCGAAACCGGCCCCCTCCATCATCATCGCCACCAAATTCTTCCCGATGTCGTGCAGATCGCCTTTGCAGGTGCCGATCGCAAGCGTCGCCGCAGGCTCGGCTCCAGTCTCTGCCAACAGCGGCTTGATGATCTCCATCCCGGCCTTCATCGCACGGGCGGCTATGAGCACCTCGGGAACGTAAAACTCATTGGCCTTGAACTTCACTCCCACCACGTTCATCCCTGGGACCAGCCCTTCGTTCAAAATTTCGGAAGGACCGACGCCCTCGTCCACCGCCTCCTGAACCAGCTCGCTGACTCGATTCCGGTTGCCTTTGATAAGACTTTCCGCAATTCCCTGGAAATCCGCCATGTTTTCCTCCTGCCTTGGGGGTGATAGCCGCACCTTCCTCAACCGATGAACACATCAAACCAAAAGGGCGGCTTTGGACCGCCCCGCATCTGGTACGCCCACAGGGAGTCGAACCCCGAACAAACTGATTAAGAGTCAGCTGCTCTACCAGTTGAGCTATGGGCGCAAAGACCGAACAAAAACTTTTCTCTCAAAATTTTGTCTTGCAAAGTTACGGCTTTTTGAAAAAAAAGTCAAGAAAAAGATGATGAAAAAATCCATTTTATAAAAAAAAGGAACGGTTCAGGCTAAGTTGGTTCCTGCACCGCGGAGACACGGAGGGCGCTAAGAGAAGAAAGTGAGAAGTCGATTCTCTTCCTATTGGACTGAATCGACCAAGTGTGACGGTGAGACTCCTTGGTGCCCTCACCATTGTCGTGAAGTTAAGGAGAACGGTCGTGCTCCCTGTCGAGTAGCGTGACGATAAATCGTCCCGCTACAGGTACGAAGCCCAGTGAACTGGGCTGTTAGCCCGCGTTAGCGGGGTTTTCAAAACAAGCGGGGGAATTTATTTCCACGCGCGGGAGTGCTTCTCTTTACGGAAATGGTGTCCTCACTTACTCACTTACTCACTTTCTCACTTTTCCACTTTCCTTTTTTTTTGCCCTGCCCAGACTCTGCTCACACCTCCCGCAAGGGGGCCTGCCAACATTCCTTCAATTCAAAAAGATCTTCCTCCAACGCGACCTCGCCATCCAATCCCCGAACGAGGAAGATCGGTGCCTCCACGACCTTTCCCACGCACACCATATCCACTCCATCTAATGCGCGCTCAAACGCCTCCCGATCCTCCAGAGCCACCTCCACGATGAATCGCGAATTCGACTCGGAGAACAAGAGCACATCATCCTGCTGCACCTCCTCCGACCTCGGCGCCGCACTCAGGTCCATCTCGATCCCGAACTCTCCGGCAAACGCCATCTCCGCGACCGCCACGCCGATGCCGCCCTCCGAGCAGTCGTGGCACGCCCGAACCAAGCCTTGTTCCGTGGCCCGGCTCAACGCATCGAACGTCCGGGCTCCCGCCTCCGGGCGCACCCGCGGGACCTCGTTGCCGATGTACCCCTGAACAAGATAGTAGTGCGAGCCGCCCAGTTCTTTGTAGGTCTTCCCGACGAGGTAGATCAGATCTCCGGCCGCCTTCAGATCCATCGAAACCGTGCGCTCCACGTCCTCCATCACCGAGATCGCGGAGATCAACAGCGTCGGCGGAATCGTCCGGCTCTCTCCCTCCACGAGATACTCGTTGTTCAGGCTGTCCTTCCCGGAAATAAACGGCGTCCCATAGGCCTTCGCGATGTCGTAGCAGGCCGTGGCCGCGCGCACCAGTCCCCCGAGACGATCGGGCTTGGCCGGATTTCCCCAGCAAAAATTATCCAGCAAGGCCGTGCGCTCCAGACTCCCGCCGACGGCGATAATCTGCCGCAGGGCTTCGTCGATCGCGGACGCGGCCATCCAGTACGGGTCGATTTTCCCATACTGGGGATTGATGCCATTGGAGAGGATCACGCCCTTTTTGGAATCGAACACCGGCCGGGTCACCGAAGCATCCCCCGGCCCGTCGTTTCGTACGCCCACCAAAGGCTTCAGCACAGAGCCGCCCTGCACCTCGTGATCATACTGACGCACCACCCATTCTTTGCTACATACATTGGGAGCGGCCAGGATTTTTTTCAGATAGGAGCCTAATCCCTCTTGGATTTCGGATTTCGGATTTCGGATTTCGGATTGCCCCCCCCACGCTTCGGACTCCGCACTCCGAGATGCCGCTTGGGTTTTTGGTTTTTCAATCCGCATTCCGCAATCCCCAATCCCCAATCCATCTGGTTCTTCGAATTTCGGCGCGTGCCACTCCGCCTTTCTTCGGAGTCTGGGAACCCCGCGATGCAGGAAATCCATCTTCAGATCGCCCACCGTGTCCCCGTCATACCGGAGCAAAAGCCGCCCGCTGTCCGTAAAGGTACCGATCACCGTGGCCTCCACGTCCTCCCGCGCAAAAAGATCGAGAATTTCATCCGTATGCTCCGGCGGCACGGCCAGCACCATCCGCTCCTGCGCCTCCGAAATCCAGATCTCCGCGTGCGTGAGTCCCTCGTACTTCAGCGGCACCTTTTCCAGATCCACCTCAGCGCCGTGATGTTCGCCCATTTCTCCCACAGCCGAGGACAATCCGCCCGCGCCGCAGTCCGTGATCGCCCGATACCAGCCCAGGTCGCGCGCCCGAAGCAGCGCGTCCGTCATCTTCTTCTCGGTGATGGGATTTCCGATCTGCACCACGCCGCCGGGAATCTGGTCCGAAAGCTCGTCCGACGAGAACGTGGCCCCGTGAATGCCGTCCCGTCCGGTGCGCCCTCCGATCACCACAATCGCGTCCCCGGCCTGCAGATTCTCCACGCAGCGATCCTTGGGCATGATCCCCACATTTCCGCAGTACACCAGGGGATTGCCCACGTATCCCTCGTCGAAGAAGATCGAGCCGTTCGTGGTCGGAATCCCCATCCGGTTGCCATAGTCCCGCACGCCGGCCACCACGCCTTTGAAGATCCGCTTGGGATGCAGCATGCCCTTGGGCAGCTTTTCCTTCGGAAAGTC
>MVCQ01000171.1 GCA_002059205.1 Candidatus Latescibacteria bacterium 4484_107 | reverse complement strand
CGGGAAGGAGTGTCCAAAAGGAAGCTCGGCAGGACGCGGGCCAATCCGGGAGAAATCCATCTCGCACGCCCGATTGTACGCCCGCTGAGCCACTTTCGTATATCGCGAGATCGCGGCCTCCTCGTACCCGATGGATTTCAGCACGTTCGCCAACCTCGCCATAGACGCCCCCACTAACGTGGTATTGGAATAGCTTTCTCCTCCGTAATGCGGAGAGAGCCGTCGGGTAGGCTCTTTCTCCGGAACGCCCTCCCAGAGCCACGGATCGTCCTCGTCGGCACCGATGGCCGAAAGCAGCGTCCCATCCTCCCGCTGCACCTTGCACACGTACTCCGCCTCCCAGACCGCCTCCTCCAAAGGAACTGCCAATTCACGCTCCCCCTTCCATCGTTCGGGAAAAGCATCGTAGAGCGCACACAACGCAAACAAGCCGTAATACGAATAATGCGACCACTTATTGTAATCCCCTCCGTCGTGCCAGCCTCCTGTAGCGTCATAAGGCTTCCCATCCAGCAGGGCATCGTCCGTATGACACGCCGGATGCCACCCGGGGATCTCCACGCCGCAGCGCTGATAATAATACCATCGCGCGCCCTGCTCCGCAAGTTCCACGTAGAGCGAGGGACGAATGGGGAACGTGACCGAATCCACCACCTCATTCGTCCCCTCTAAGTGAAGCCGCATCCGATACCGTCCGGGCATGGTAAATGCCGTGAAATCAGCAAGCAAATTGTTCCCGCCCCAGACGTGGCGTCCGCTGTCCTTCAATGTCCCCCGATAAACAGCCTTGTACACCTCCACGTCTATCAACTCAAAAGTTCCGGAAAACTTCCGGTCGTTTGTCCACACCACCGCCTGCTTCGTTCCCCGCGGATCGTATCCGCCTTCCGATACAATGGGACGGATCGTCCCCTGCGCGATGATCTGTTTTTCTGCTAAGGACGACCAGCTCTCCGTCCTGGCCCGGATTTTACGCAACGTTCCTTGCAACATGGTTTTTCCTCCACATCTAAGTTAGCCACAGAGATTGCAGGTTAGTAGTACAGAGCACATAGCCACGGATCAAACCAAATACGCATATCTGAAAATCCGAACAATGCTTACCATCCAGCTCTTCAAAAACCTTGTCAAAAAAACAAGATTTTGCGGATTAGTAGTACAGAGAACTTCCCCACCTCTCTTAGGGCGTGTTTGAAAAGGTCCTGAACCGCTAAATAAAACACCGAAAAACACTGAAATACACCGAAAAGAAAACAAAATCTACTTAGGGGAAGGTTCCCAAGCTTCCCCTAGGGGGGGAGAGAAAGGCTGGACGTTCTCCTTTCTTATTAGAAGAAATACGAGCATGTTTGCCAAAATTGATTTTTTTCTTGTCGCCTGAAACCCTTAATTTTTGCCATACCGATCCACCAGTTCCATCGCCCACTGATAACTTTCGAAGCTCACCGATGGCGGCACCGAGTGATCGGAATGATAGATGTAGCCCCGTCTGTCTTTTGCGGCGAGGAGCTTGCTTTTCACCTCTTTTTCGATGAGTCCGGGGTCGCCGGTGCTCATTACCTGAATGGCTATATTACCCATAAACGTTAGACGATCATCGTAGTCTGCCTTTAGTTTTCGGACATCCAGACCGGCCTTTGCCTCCAGCGCTGGAGACAACGTATCCCCGCCTCGATCAAAAACGGAATCGCATCCCGAACATCGCCGTCCGTATGATAGATCACCGGCACCGGCATATTGTGGGCGTTGCAGAAGTCGAAGAGCCGCTTGTGGCTGGGCATAAGAGCCTCCCGATAGGCGTTCGGCGAGAAAAGCAAGCCCTTATTGTAAGCGATATCGCCGTTGAACCAGGTACCGTCGAAAACGATCCCCCTGTCCATGAGCATTTGACACATCCGGATCATCAAGGTAACGTGGGTCTCAAAGATGTCACGGATCAAGTCGGGATCCTCAACCATCGTGGTGAGGAGGGGCACCTGACCGATTACGCCCTGGGTCTTCTCGTAGGGATCGGACACGGTGTAAACGATGAACTTTCCTTTGCTCTTCCGCTCGTCGTACAATTGCTTCACCCATTAGCGGAAATGAGCGGCATTCGCGGTGGGGGCATTCCTTTAGAAAAACTGTGAGGAGAACTTTGAAACATCCCTTATTTTTTCTCGCCGGAGCCTCCTCAATCGAAAAACGTATCCGCCGGATCAAAGGGGGGTATCCCTACAATCAACGTTTCCACCTGCCCCTCTGCCCGATGACGCGTGCCGGGACGAATCATCACCAGCGTGCCCGGATCAAGCGCCACCCGCTCGCCGTCGAGCACCAGAGTTCCCTCACCCTTGAGCACATAGTAAAACTCCGTGGTCTTCTTGTGGTAGTGCTGCTCCGCCTCGTACACGCTGAGAAAGGTGAGATTGGCTCCTTCGAAGTGTTCTTTCGTAATAAGCCGCTGCCTGAACCCGCAGGTGCTCCGTTCTTTAGGGATCTCACCGGTCTTGCGCACCAGAAAGCCTTTCTCTGCCATTTTTGCCTCCTTTCGAGGTTTTAACAAGCCTTCACTACGAACCTAAAACTCTGCCTTGATCTCGCTGCCCGTTCGCAAATCAAAACAAATCAGGAGTTCGTTTTTCTTTTGAGTCCAGGAATTCGAAATGAGACTCGAATCCGATACGGAAACCTTCGCAAGTTCCCTGCTGTCGGCAGAGATGCGGGAAATCTCGATCTGCTCAGAAAGCACAATCTTGAATGTGAAATCGGCACAGTCGAATGGAGAATGAAATTGCACCTTCACATGGCTTTCGGTTTGCTCCACCTCGGACTTGTACGCCTTTATCGTCGCCCAGTACCGGGCCAGCGCACTCGGTGTCATCCACATAACTCCATCGCCGAAGACCTGATCTATCCTGTGTAGAAGCTCCTCCAGAATTATGAAGCCGTATCGGTCTTCCGCCCCGTAAAGCCGCTGGAAGTGGCTGTGGAAGACGATACAACTTCTGTCGTCGAAAAGCCGGGCCATTCTGCCGGACCGGCCGTCCGTGGTCAGATATTGATCCGTGGCATGGGAGATGTTTTCCGGCGTGGCCTGCTTCCATCCTCGCGACTCGAAAAAGAAATACTCCCTGCATCCGCTTACGATGCTCACGACCGCCTCAGCCTTCTCCCTGTCCAGATATTGAACGCTGGGGTTCACGCTCCACTGCCTCCGTTTGGGTTCTTCGTGCAAGAAGTACCAGGTAAGAGGAATATCGTTCACCTCCTTCTGGGCGGCCAACATCGCTCTCACGTAAAGCCCCTCCACCTCCCTGGCGAAGTCACACCCCGAGGTCACCCCATTGGCCGTGATGCCCACGGTTTTTAATATCTCCAGACCTCTTGCGATGTATTTCGTTAGCGTTTCTTCGTCCTGCCAGTTCGACCACGACCACTCCGACTCCGGCAGGAGCCTTTCGGTCTTCAAATCCAATGCCTGCGTGTGGGTCAGGACTTCGGGACTGATATCGAAAACGGGGACCAGCCGTTCCCGCACCACCTGGATGTACTCCTCCAGCCGTCCGTGACTCAGTCCCTTGATCCCCCTGTCTATCCGTCCTAACGGATCGGGATCCGGGGACTTGTGCGTAGAAAGATAAGGGACAAAACTGATCTTGCCTTTGATCCCATATCGCTCCACCAGGTCTGCGAAATCGTGACAAACTCCCAGCTTCTGTCGAAGTCCTTCTTTTCCTGCCACACATCCCCCACGGTCCAGTCGTCCACCAAAAGACAGATGGGAACGCTCAGACGCGGGAGTTCGGGACGGATTATAGAGATCACTCCGGGTCTCCTTTCGTTAAATGCCAATTTAATGGATTGCAATTTAACAGATTTGATCCCAAAAGTCCATAGCTGATTTTCCAATAAATTTATACAATGTTCCGATTATCTACTTTTGCCTGGAGTTGAAATCGCAAATTGAGCGGGCGACATCCCCGTCACTCTCTTGAACACCCGGCTGAAATAATAGACATTGTGATACCCCAACTCCTCAGCCGTCTCGGTCACGTTCAGATGCGAATGGCGTAAGAGCATTTTCGCCCTTTCCACCCGCAAACGGTCCAGGTATTGGAAGATCGTATAACCGGTCACCTCTTTGAAAACAGAGCAACAGTAGTGAGGACTCAGGTGAATCGCATCGGCCACATCCTGCAGCGTGACTTGTCGGATCAGATGCTCCTCCAAAGTTCTTTTGATCTGATGCGCGATCAGCAAATTACGATTGCGAAGGACTTCGGGATTCGTGCTTTCAGGGGATGTTGTCTGAAGCGCCACTCGCGCCACCAACGTCAGGAGCTGAAGCAAATAGACGCTCCGCATCGTCGCATATCCGACGGCCTTATGTGTTCTTTCCACCTCCATCTTTTCTATAATCTTCCGCGTTTCCGACACCTCGGGCAATCTGATTTTGGAGAGAGACCTATATGGGGTGTTGAAGAACGTATCTAAAAGCGACAACTCCTCAGGAGCAGATGGTTCGGAAAAACCTTGCCCTTCGCGAAAGGCATAATGTAAGCTGTAATAAACATAAGGATCCGAGACATCCGCAGCAGCCGAGTGGGTCTGTTCGGGTTTGATCAAAAAAACGTCACCGCGTTTAGCAGGATATTCCGTCTCCCCCAGAGTAAGACATCCTTTCCCTTCGAGGATAAAAAACATCTCGTGACAGTCGGAATGGAATTTTTTCCCCATGCTCCAGCCGGGTTCGCAATGGTACAGGTGGGTAAAAAGGACATGCGGCAGGATGTGGTCTAAGGGGATTATATTCGGGGGTAACCTTGTTGTCGAATTCATAACCATAATGGATGATTTCCCGTACATTGGCAACTTGCGGGAGGTTCATGGCAAAGGTTGAAAATCGGGCGCGCGTGACGACGAATACGCCCCACAGCGCACCTCCTCTCTCTTACCGCAAACTGGACTCCCCACTCGAAAATCAGGAAAGGTTCACCGCCTCCCCGGCCTTCGCAGAATCCAAAATCCCATCCAACGCCTTCTGCACGCCGATGATCTGAGTCTTCGTCGTAAGCGGCGGCTTATCTTCTGTGATGCACCCCACGAAGTGTTTCATCTCATCCAGATAGTTGTCCCGCTGAGGAGCGTGCAGCTTTTTATCCACGAAATTCCCGTGTTCCTCCGCGAAGATCGGGAACGGGCGTCGCCCAGCCTCCGGATCCTTTACCTGAAGGACCGAACTTCGCATAACTCATGGCCAACACCGATTCCGGATCGAAATTGTCCATCAGCCACAGCGTCAGATCCAACGCGTGCACGCCGATGTCGTAGATGGGTCCGGCCCCGGACTGAGCCTGGGTTGTGAACCACCCGCCCATTCCGGGGATGCCCGAACGTCTGAGGTACCCGCACTTGGCGTAGTAAATCTCTCCCAACTCCCCGGACTCGATGTGCGCCTTCAGCACTTGGGAACTACCGTTAAACCGCTGACATAACCCAATCATCAGCTTCCTGCCCGCTTTCTCTCCGGCCTCGATCATCCGAATCGCCTCGTCCGTATGCGTGGCCGTCGGCTTCTCGCACAACACGTGCTTCCCGGCCTCGAACGCATCCACCGTGACCGGACAGTGCAGGAAATTCGGCAGACACACCGATACCGCATCCACGTCCTTCCGGGCCAGCAAGTCCCCGTAATCCTGATACGCCTTGCTCACCCCATACTCCGCCTTCGCCCGATCCAACGCGGCCTGATCCACATCGGCTACAGCCACGACCTGTGCGTTCGGCACCTTCTGAAACCGCTCCATGTGAATCCTGCCGATAGCCCCACAGCCGATCACGCCTATGCCTACTTTGTCCATACCTTCCTCCTTCTGAAAGCGGTGAGTGGTGAGCGGTAAACTGGTAATTGGTAAAGTCCCCCCCCCAATCACCCCTCACCAATCACCAAGATCAGGGATGGCGGCCCTTTTTGAAAATCAACAGGGACGCGGGAAATTTTCCCATAAAAAACTTGACGAGAAGGCCTGCATATCGTATCTTTGTTCTTTATGACCATGCCCTTTGCTCAACCCCTGCATGAGATCTACGGACGACTTCGGGCGCATTTTGGATACACGCCCGCGTGGTGGCCCGGAGATCCCACGGAAATTGTTTTCTCCGCCATCTTGGTGCAACAGTGCGGATGGACCCATGCCTGGCGCGCGGTGCGACGTCTTCGGGAAGAGGGCCTGCTCGTCCCGGACCGGTTGGCGCGGCAGACTCCCCAAGCCGTGGAAAAGCTCATCCGACCGGTGGCCTTTTCCCCCACCAAATCCCGACGCATCATCGCCCTGGCGGCCTACCTCGCGGATGTGCGCCGGGAGTCCGTGGAGCAGTGGCTGGATCCGCGCCGTCCCACCGAAGAGGTGCGAAAGGAACTGCTGTCCCGGTCGGGCATCGGGAAAGAGACCGCCGACTCCATCCTGCTGTATGCTTCGAACCATCCCCGCTTCGTGGTGGACGCTTACACCTGTCGGGTGTTCGCCCGTCTGAACGTCCTGGAGGAAATTTCTCCTGAGGGCTGGACCACCCGGAACTACGGCCATCTCCAGATGCTCTTCGAGCAGACGCTCAGCGAAAGCCTTTCCCAATATAAGAAATGGCGCTTTGACCCCAGCGTCCCGCACCGGATCGCGGTCTATCGGGACGTGCACGCTCAGATTGTGGAACTGGCCAAGCATCATTGTCTCGGGCGCAGGCCCCGCTGCACACAACAAGGCGCGCGCGGATGGGACGACTATCCCTTCTGCAGAGAACACTGCCTGGAAGGGCGTTGCGATGCCTGCCCCTTAAAAGACATGTG
>MVCQ01000170.1 GCA_002059205.1 Candidatus Latescibacteria bacterium 4484_107 | reverse complement strand
GGGCGGAGATCAACCACTCCAAGGATTTCAACGAATACTATCGAAAGGGGCTGGTGGTGGGCGATCCGAACTACAGCGGCGGTAAGATGGGATCCGGCCAACCCTCCATGCTCTGGGAAGGAACTCTGGAGATCGGCGAAACAGAGACTTCGACCGCTCTGGAAAAAGTCGGGCATGGGCATCCATCGGGTAAGACCGGGGATGTGTATCCTGATCTAAACACCCTGACCTCGGCTTTGGATATTGTCGAGGCCATACAGGTGAAGTACATACCCCCTCAGTGAAATTCGGACAACCTCCCGCAAGTTCGGAACTTGCGGGAGGTTTATCAGAAAAAACGAGGAGGCTGATCGTCGCCGAGCTAAGGAGGACATGCCATCATGAAAATCATCGGAACCCTTACGGTCGCTTTGGCCGTCCTTGTTTTCCTGACCGTCGTTGCGTTCTGGGTATTGCGTCTCGTGGACGACTCCCGGATGAACCGCATCTGGAGTTCGCTTCAGATTTCGGGGAAGCCGGAAGCGCTTTTTTCTCCCGAAATGGTCGAGGGGCTGCCTGATTTGGCGCAACGCTATCTGCTGCATGCCATCCAGTCCGGTACACCGTTGGCACGGCGGGTAGAACTTAAGATGTCAGGATCCATCAAGCCCAAAGATGATGGACCGTGGATGCCCCTTCAGGCCACTCAGATACTCACGCCAGGGCGCGGCTTTATCTGGAAGGCCGAGGCCAAAGCGGCTGGCCCTGTTTTCATGAGCGTGACGGACCATTATGCCGCTGGCGAGGGTCGCATGCGAGTCGCCCTGCTTGGACTGTTTCCGATGGTGAACGCTTCCAATCCGGATATCGCCAGATCGGCGGCGGGACGTCTGCTCGGGGAGTCGTGTTGGCTGCCCGCCGCGTTTCTCCCAGAATATGGTGCGGTCTGGCACGAGGTGGATAGCCTTCACGCCGAGGTCACGCTGACCGTAGATGATTTGACTGCTCCGCTTACTTTGACCATAGACGAAGAGGGGCGGCTGAAGGAAGTGGTGTTGCCGCGCTGGAAAGACGACATCAAAGCGTTCGTCCCATTTGGTGTGGCCATCGGGGAGGAGCAGGCATTCGGCGGCTATACGATACCCTCGCGAGTGCGCGGGGGCTGGTGGTACGGAGGCGAACGGTACAGCGAATTCGTCCGATTCACGATTGAGCAGGCCGTGTTTTACTGAGGGGCTGAATGGAACCCTCTGCAAAGTCGTTTTTTTTTGCAGTTATTCGCGTCCATTCGCTGTGAGAGGTTGATGTCATCCGAACTCACAAAGTTCTGGCGCTTCGGCGAGGTGGACGCCCTCAAATGTATTTTTCTTTAATGAAGTTCCTTGCGTTTTTTGCGTCTTTGCGGTGAGGAAAAATCAATCGGGAAAGGGATCGCACTTGAGAAAAGCACCCAAAGGATTTCGTCTGCACATCGGCCTGTTCGGGCGACGCAACGTGGGCAAGTCGTCGCTCTTAAATGCGCTGACCCGGCAGGCGGTTTCGATTGTATCCCACGTAGCCGGCACCACGACCGACCCGGTGGAGAAGCCGATGGAATTGCTTCCGATCGGGCCGGTTTTGTTTATTGACACGGCCGGAATGGACGACAGGGGCACGCTCGGAGCCATGCGCGTTCAGCGCACTAAGAAAATTTTCGACCGCACCGATCTGGGCCTCATCGTGGCGGAGGCGGACCACTGGGATTCGTTCGAGGAGGGCATCCTCGAAGAACTCCGCGAACGAGAGATTCCCACGATTGTCGTGTTCAACAAGGTGGATTTGGCCCAGCCGAACGCTCGGATTATGGATCAACTCAAGGCCGACAAGATCCCTTTCGTTCGGACCGTCGCCAGCCGGAGCGAGGGGATTCTGGATGTTCGCGAGGCGCTGATCCGCGCGACGCCGGACGACTTCATCAACGCGCCGTCCATTCTCGGCGATCTGGTGCCAGCGGGGGAACTGGCGATTCTCGTGGTTCCCATTGATCTCGAAGCGCCCAAGGGCCGGCTGATCCTTCCGCAGGTGCAGTCCATCCGGGATATTTTGGACCACGATGCGTATTGCATGGTGGTCAAGGAACGCGAGTTGCGGGATGCGCTGGATCGGCTCAAGCGGCCGCCCGCGCTCGTGGTGACCGATTCGCAGGCGTTCCTCAAGGTGGCGGGTGATACGCCGGAGGAGATTCCGATGACGTCGTTTTCCATTCTGTTTGCGCGCTTTAAGGGGGACCTCGCCGGGTTCGTGCGCGGGACGCTGGCCATCGAGGATCTGCGTCCGGGCGATCACGTGTTGATCGCCGAAGCCTGCTCACACCATCCCATCGAGGATGACATCGGGCGCGTGAAAATTCCCGGATGGCTGACAGAGTACGTGGGCGGGAAACTTGAATTTAGCTCCGTGCAGGGGCACGATTTTCCGGAGGATCTGAGTCCCTACAAGCTCGTGGTGCATTGCGGCGGCTGCATGTGGAACCGGCGAGAGATGCTTTCGCGGATGCTCCAGTGCCGGAAGCAGGGGGTACCGATCACAAATTATGGCTTGACCATTGCCTATTATTTGGGTATCTTTGAGCGGGCGTTGGCGCCGTTTCCCGCTGCGCTGGAGGTTTTTCATCGACTTCGATCGAGAAAATCGCATGGGGGGCAAATATGAGTTCCATTGAGAAGAAAAAAATGCGCGTAAAAACCCGCGATGAGGGAAGAGAGCATATCAGGGAGTTATGGGTGGATGACGAAGTGGTCGCTTTCCTGACCGTCATCGACTATCAGATGAGAATTGGCTCAGCCCAGGTCAGAATGGGAGGAATCGGGGGTGTTGAAACCAAAAAAAACCACCGAAAAAAAGGGTATATGCGCATGCTCATGGAAGATACCGTAGAATACATGAAACATGAAGGCTACGATGTTTCCATGTTGTTTGGTATTTCAAATTTCTATACGAAGTTCGGGTATGCGGTTTGCCTGCCTTCGCATACATGCACGGTCTCCACCAGAGACGCCGAAGAGGCCAAAAAGGATGCGGGAGCGTATCCTATTCGAAACCTCGAAAAAGGGGATATGGATTCCGTGCTTGCGTTTTACAATGAAAATAATCATGGCAGAACGTGCAGCATTATACGAACGAAAGAGCATTTCCCCGAATTTCGGAAAGGATCGAGATACGGGCAGCCGCCGGATCATTTTGTCATCGAGGATGATCACAAAGCACTTCTGGCTTACGCGGTTTTCGATAAATCGGAGCAAGAGGTAAACGTGGTAGAAGTGGAAACTCGGGAAGATCGGCTGTTTCCCGCGCTCCTTTACGAATTTGCTAAAATGGCCATAAAACGAAGATGCGGTCACCTGACCCTGTATCTGCCGCCAGATCATCCATTCACCGAATTTGTTCATGGATATGGGTGCGAATGCATCACCCGGTATCCTAAGAACGGCGGGGGTATGATGCGGATCATCGATCAGAAGAGCTTGTTTGAAAAGATAACGGGAGAACTGGGACGTAGGATTGCTGATTCTAAATTTGGTGACTTTTCCGGCTCTCTGAGCATTAGAACTGACGTAGCAAATACAAGCTTTGAAATTCGTGATGGCTTGCTGAATATTTCTTCAGGGCAAAAGTCGGAACACTTTCTTGATCTGCCTCAGACGACATTGATGCAGTTGATCGCAGGGCATAGGACGGTTAGGGATGTTTTAAGCGATCCTGACGTAGAAATAAGCCGCGGGTTAGAACCCTTGCTGCGCGTTCTTTTTCCCGTGACGGTTCCTTATGTCTGGTTGGCGGACCACTTTTAGGAGCGCCATAATCAAACCATTCCTTATCATCTTGATCCTTACTACAATTTTATCCGATAGCGTTGCAAAGGCTTCGGAGGATCTTGTCATCCCGCTGAAACTGATTCACGCGCTGCCCGTGGAAGGCCCCGAAAACAACCAGCCTTCGGGTCTGACGATCTGGCATGATACCTTGTTCGCGGTGTCGGACAAGCACGATGACACGATATTCCGGGTTGCGCTGACGGATACCAACGCGGTTTTCGTTCCCCATCTCACATTCGCGATTCCGGAATCGGCGCCGGGGTTGCTGGTCTGCGCGGAAAGGCAGCCGCGCGGTCTGATCGAAGTGGATAGGAGCGTCGAGCCTTTTGCGGTCAGGGTCTTCAACACTGATGAAACCAGCCTGAACTTGCCCGCAGGCAGGAGTGCGGATTTCTCCGACCTGTTCCGTGAAAACGGGGATCTGCTGGTGCTTCAACGAAATGCGGAGATTATATCCAGCCTAATTTACGGCGGCCCGGTTTTAGAAGAGAAAGACCTTTGGTCCTTTGGGCACATCGTGAACAGGGAGGACTTGCGGTACTCCAATATAAAATATGGACTTGCCGAAGGGTTCTGCATGGATGCGAAGCGCATTTATCTGATTCTGGACAATAACGGCGATTGCAGGGCGTCGGATCCGGACGACCGTCGTCCTTTGCTTTTGATTATGGAACGGCCTTAACCTCGGGCGCAGCGGAGCAGTCGGGTAACAGAGCATAATCTCATAAGCATCTTGTCGGTTTTTCAGGAGGTTATCATTCATCACCAAAATGGAGGGAGTATGCATACTGATCTGGACATCGCTCAGGCGGCGAAGATGAAGCCCATCCGGGAGATCGCGGAGTCGCTCGGGTTAGTGGAGGACGATCTCGATCTGTATGGGAAGTATAAGGCCAAGGTGCACCTCGACGTGCTGGACAAGCTCAAGGGTCGGCCAAGCGGGAAGTATATCGACGTGACGGCCATCACACCGACGCCGTTGGGAGAGGGGAAGACCGTGACCACCGTCGGGCTGAGCCAGGGCCTGAATGCCATCGGAAAAAAGGTGATCACGTGCATCCGTCAGCCGTCGCAAGGGCCTACGTTTGGGATCAAGGGAGGCGCTGCCGGAGGCGGATACGCGCAGGTGGTGCCGATGGAGGACTTCAATCTGCATCTGACCGGGGACATCCACGCGGTGGGCGCGGCGCACAATTTGCTGGCTGCCGCCATTGACGCCCATCTGCTACATGGGAATAAGCTGAATATAGATCCTTACAGCATCAACTGGAACCGGGTGGTGGATGTGAGTGACCGCGCGCTCCGAAATATCGTCACGGGGTTGGGCGGCAAGACGAACGGGGTTCCGAGGGAGACGGGGTATGACATCACCGTAGCTTCCGAGGTGATGGCGATTCTCGCGCTCACTTCGGATCTCGCGGACATTCGGAAGCGTCTCGGGCGGATCGTGATCGGCACGACGGCCGCGCGACGGCGGAAGGATCGGAAGCCGGTGACCGCTGAGGATCTCCAGGTGGCCGGAGCGATGACGGTGCTGATGAAGGACGCGATTATGCCCACGCTGATGCAGACGCTGGAAAATACGCCGGCGTTTGTGCACGCAGGCCCGTTTGCCAATATTGCGCACGGGAATAGCTCGATCATCGCAGACCGGATCGCGCTGAAGTTGACGGACTACGTGGTCACGGAGAGCGGGTTTGGCGCGGATTGCGGGATGGAGAAATTTTTCAATATCAAGTGCCGGGTCTCCGGTCTGGTTCCCGACTGCGTGGTGCTGGTGGCCACGGTGCGTGCGCTCAAAATGCATGGCGGCGGACCCAGGGTGGTGCCCGGGAAACCGCTGGACCCGACTTATACCCACGAGAACCTAACCCTGTTAGAGAAGGGGTGCGCCAATCTCACAAAGCACATCCAAAACGCGAAACTGTTCGGAATTCCGGTGGTCGTTGCGGTCAACAAGTTCACGGCGGATACCGATGCCGAGATCGAACTGGTGCGCAAAAAGGCCCTCGAAGCCGGAGCCGAAGGCGCCTTCGTCAGCGATGTATGGGCCAGGGGAGGCGAAGGAGGCGCGGCGTTGGCTGAAGCCGTGGCTGCGGCCTGTGAGAAGCCGTCCGATTTTAAGCTCCTCTATCCGGACGCAGCATCCATCAAAGAAAAAATCGAGACCATCGCCACGAAGATCTACGGAGCAGACGGCGTGGACTACATGCCGGAGGCGGAGGCGAAGGTGAAGCTCTATACCCAGTTGGGCTACACAGATCTCCCGCTCTGCATGGCCAAGACGCACCTTTCCCTGTCCCACGATCCGGCGTTGAAGGGCGCGCCCACCAACTTTCGGCTGCCCATCCGGGACATCCGGGCGTCGGTCGGAGCCGGGTTCCTGTATGCGCTCTGCGGCGAGATGCGGACGATGCCGGGCCTGCCGTCGGTGCCCGCGTTCACGAAGGTGGACATTGACGAAACCGGGAAAGTGGTGGGGTTGTTTTAAGGATGTAACCTCCTCCCCCAGGTTTCGACCTATGGGAGGAGGATGTCCCCGTACCCTCATTTCAGTGACCAATCCCCTTGACTTTTATCCGTGGTTTCCCTATATTCAGCGTATTCATCAGGATCACACATCGCATGTTCTTCAGTGGTCCACATCCGGAATAGGAGGTGTTTCCTTATGGGATCTCAGGCCGGGATACTCATCCAACAGATGGGTTCCGAGGTTCAGGGGCTCCCCGATCAGATGCTCCGGGAGGTTCTGGATTTTATAGGTACCCTCAAGCAGCAAAAAAAGCCAATGTACAAAGGCTCTCCGAAGGCCATTCTGCGCCATGCAGGGGCTTGGGTGTTTGAACCGGGGGAGTTGGATGGTTTACTTACAGAGATCGCAATCGAGCGTGAAAGCGAGGCGTGATGCCTTCCTATCTGTTGGACACCAACCACGTTAGTCGTCTGTTGGACGGCGATGACCGCATTACGAAACGTGTTAGGCTGCTACACACCGGAGGGCATGTTTTCGGTATTTCCATGACCGTACTGGGTGAATTGTACTTTGCCGCGTACGCCAGCCGACACCGGGAAGCCAATCTGAACCGTCTAAATGCCTTTCTTCGGGATGTCTTTCTGTGGGACTATGATCGGCCTGCGTCGGAGGAGTTCGGACGTATTCGGGCCGAACAAAAGGCCAAAGGAAGACCTATTCCCCCCACGGATGCCCAAATTGCC